>CAVBBF010000018.1:0-28479 GCA_963593735.1 Phascolarctobacterium succinatutens | reverse complement strand
GCCTTGACGTAGATTTCGAAGATTGCTTTCATTGCTTCGAGGGTGAGGCGTTCGTTGGGTTGGTGGATTATCATTTCGCCGTAACCTTGCATTTCGGGACCGAACGCAACGCAGTTGTTGAACTCTCTTGCATACGTTCCGCCGGGGGTGCATACGGGCTTGGATTCGGCATCGCCCGTCACTTCGCGATAGGCGTTGTAAAGCACTTGTATCATATCAGAATCGGGGTCGATTTTGAAACCTTCGGATTCGCTCAAAAGAACGACTTTTGCACAAACTTCGTTTTTAAGCGTAGATTTTATGCTGTTAAACATCGTTTTTGTGTCGGTCGAGAAGGGAAGGCGCGAATTGATTTTTATTGAGAATTTGCCGTTTTCATAGTGACAAAGTCCGACGTTGACGGCGATCTTGCCGTACTCGTCCTCGGCATAGCAACCGAGTTTTTCACCGTGTACGCAGGTGGAAATATAGGTGTTGTATATGCGGACGAAGTCGTTGTCGATAGCGCCGTCGAGCGCGGCTACGGCATACGATATCGCGTTTACGCCGAGTTGGGGAACGGAGCCGTGCGCCGCCTTGCCATGTACGGTGAAACGTATCTCGTCGCCGTCAATAGCGTATTCGTGTTCGATGTTGTTTTTGCTCAATGCGTCGCATATTTTTTGCGCCACGTCGGAAGGATTTTCACCGTTTGCGTTGATTGTAAGCGTGCATATATCGGGAACTGCGTTTATCACGATTCCTGCGTCGAGGACTACGAGTTTCGCGCCCTTGCCGTCCGTCGATTCGCCTTTTATCTCTATGCCGTTTATGGTCTTTTCCGCAAATATCACGGGGAACTCGGAATCGGGGGACACGCCGTAGGAAATGGGTTCTTCCACTTCGAGATAATGCTCAATACAAAGCGAGCCGGTTTCCTCGTTGCATCCGAATATCACGCGCACGCGCTTGTTGAATTCGAAGCCGTCGTCCATCAACGCTTTTATTGCGTAGAGAGAGATGATCACAGGTCCTTTGTCGTCTATCGTGCCTCTGCCCCAAATCGCGCCTTCTTCGAGTGCGCCCGAATAGGGAGGATATTTCCAACCGTCGCCTTCGGGTACGACGTCGAGATGTCCGACGATGCCGACGAGTTCCTTGCCCTCGCCGATTTCGGCATATCCGCAATATCCGTCAAGATTCACCGTGCGAAATCCGAGTTGCTTTGCAACCGAAAGAACGTATTCAAGGCAATCTTTGTTGCCTTGTCCGAACGGTCCGCCGAGTACGGGCGTGTCAAGCACGGTCTTTATGCGCACGGCGTTTTGAATGGTCTGTATCATTTGAGGATAATATTTTTCGAGATCCATATTTGCCTCCGAAATTTTCTGTGAAAATTATACCACTTGCGCCCCATGCGCGCAAGAGGATATAAAAAGAGTGTGGAAAAATAAGGGGTAATTATTTTGATGTTTTTGTGAATATTGTGCGTATTATTTCGGATATTTCGCCTGTCGCTCATACCTCTACACAAACTTCGGCACGCAACGCGTGCTTGTTTTTATATCCGTTTCAGTCGTTGTGCAAAGCACAAGTTGTGTGGTATTTCGCTAACGCTCATACCAATTCAAGAAACTCGGCACAATGATTGTGCCGTTTTATGAACAAGCACAGACATTCTCGCGGCGCGAAGTCTGCTCTTGTTTATAAAAAATGCGAGTGCTTTCTGCACTCGCATAGTTTCTTGGTCGGAGTGGCGAGACTTGAACTCGCGGCCTTACGGTCCCGAACCGTACGCGCTACCAAACTGCGCTACACCCCGAAAAGTATATGTTCTGTTTCAATCTGCTGTGGCGCGTTTGGGAGCGCGTCGCGCATTTCCGTTAGGTCTTGCGTTTTCTACAACAGATTCGTCGATATATCCTTATTCTTGAAATGTACTCGTTCAATTCGCTCAACTTATCGCAAACCAAACTGCGCTACACCCCGAAAAGTATATGTTCTGTTTCAATCTGCTGTGGCGCGTTTGGGAGCGCGTCGCGCATTTCCGTTAGGTCTTGCGTTTTCTACAACAGATTCGTCGATATATCCTTATTCTTGAAATGTACTCGTTCAATTCGCTCAACTTATCGCAAACCAAACTGCGCTACACCCCGAAAAGTATATGTTCTGTTTCAATCTGCTGTGGCGCGTTTGGGAGCGCGTCGCGCATTTCCGTTAGGTCTTGCGTTTTCTACAACAGATTCGTCGATATATCCTTATTCTTGAAATGTACTCGTTCAATTCGCTCAACTTATCGCAAACCAAACTGCGCTACACCCCGATAGGTATATACAATCAACTTTGACTGCCTTTGCAATATACATCAATTTGCGCATTTTTGCAACAAAAACAAGTCAATTATATTAAAAATTATGTTTTCCGCCATTATTTTTTGCAGTGCTATCCAAAATCGATTGCAAAACTTGGAGCGGTGATATATAATAACGTACGCGATGGAGCTTGGTGTAGTGGTAGCACTTGGGCCTCTGACTCCCACTGTGTAGGTTCGATTCCTATAGCTCCTGCCAACGCAAACACCCTCACTTGTGAGGGTGTTTCATTTATTTTACCGCACTTTATGCTCGCATAAATCGTGCGGTAAAATAAATGAAATGTAACACGAAGTGTGTTTGCGTTGAGCGCAATCGGAGCGCAACGGAAGCACGTCGCAAGACGTGCATTAACGCGCACGGATATGCTCGCATAAATCGTGCGGTAAAATAAATGAAATGTAACACTAAGTGTGTTTGCGTTGAGTACAAACGGAGCGCAACGGAAGCACGTCGCAAGATGAGTAAAAATCTTTGGGAGAACGACAAAAAATATGCGATTTTGTCATACAAATGTATAATTAACGACTGTTTTATTAAAAAATTGTAATATTTTGTCAAAAAATGTCGAAAAAGTATTGACCGCGCAAGTTTGAGATGTTAAATTTTTGATAATAAACTACAAAATGTGAGATTATGAGACCGTTTGGGGGATTTTCTTGTATGAAAAATTCAAAGTTAGCCGTTTTTATACGGCTATTTTTTATTGCATCGCTTTTGGTTTTTGCAATGATTTCGCTGTGCGCTTGCGGCGAGCAAGATGCTGCGAGCAACAACGAGAATGCCGATGACGGCGGCTATACCGTTACGTTTGTTTTGAACAACGGCGAAGATAACGTCGTATGGCAAAAAGGCGATGGCGTGCCTGTGCCGACAAAGGAAGGTTGCGAATTTTTGTACTGGTGCAGCGACGAGGAACTAACTCTTAAAGCCGATTTGGATTTTGCGAATTTAACTCTCGAACAAAACACAATCTTATATGCGAAATGGAAAGAACTTATAAACCTCGAAGGCGTGGTTTTCGAGGACTCGACCTACGTTTATGACGGCGAAGCGCATTCCGTAATTGTGGACGAAACGTCCTTGCCCGACGGCGCAACGGTCACATATGACAATGAAAACTCGTTTGTCAATGCAGGCGAATACGCCGTTTGCGCAACGATAAAAGCGGACGGCTACAAGGATCTTGTGCTAAGCGCGATTTTGAAAATCGAAAAAGCGAAACTCGTCGGAATCACCTTCCCGAAAGTCGAAGTCGAGTGGGACGGAAGCAAGCACAGCGCATCCATAAATTATGCAGGAGGCGAGTTGCCGAGTGAAGTGAAAGTCACCTATGACGGAAACGGACAAGCGGAAGTGGGCAATCATACGGTTACGGCAAAATTCGAGGTGGGCGGCAACTATGAATCCGTCGCGGATATGACAACGTCGCTTGTGATAAAAGAAAAATATTTCAACGTCACTTTCGACGACGGAATCTCAGACAAAGTTATTCGCCAAGTTGCGCACGGTCAAACGCTTTCGGACATTCCGAGCCCGACTGCAAAAGTCGGATATTCTGCGTGTTGGAGCGTCGAAAATTTTGAAAATATCCTTGCGGACATCAACGTTAGTGCAAAATACACGCCGATAGAATACACGATTTCTTTCATATCGGGCGGTAGCGTCGCGGCAACGAAGAAGTATGACATAGAAAAGTCCGTCGATTTTGACACAATTTCAAGACAGCATTATGAGTTTAAGGGCTGGTACACAAACGAAAATTGCACGGGCGAGAGCGCACTCAGCCTTGCAGTCGGCAACTATGGCGATAAGAGTTTTTACGCAAAATGGTCTGCCGTCGAATATTTTGTGACATACCACACAAACGGCGGCGTCAATGCCGAATCCAATGTGAATTGCAACGAAAAATATAAATATACCGTCGAAAGCGATTCGCTGTTGCTCGCCGCACCGCAAAAATCCGACTATATATTCGGCGGTTGGTATGTAAATGAGAACTTTGAGGACGAACCGATTGCGATGCTCGTTAAGGGTGCAAGCGGAAACATCGATTTGTATGCTAAATGGACATCGCGCGAATATGAAATCACCTATGATTATCGCGGCGGTGAAACTTGCGACAATCCAACGACATACACCGTCGATACGAACGATTTCACTTTGGTTGCGCCGAAAAAATCGGGCTACGATTTCGTCGGCTGGTTTGACGAAAACGGCGACAAAATCGTAACCGTAAGAAAGGGAAGCAGCGGCAATTTGGCACTGCACGCAGTGTGGACGGCAACGGTGTACACAATCACGTTCGATTCGACAGGCGGCAGTTATGCGGCGACTTTGACGTATACGATAGAAAACGAATCCGTGACGTTGCCGCAACCGGAAAGGACGGGGTATACGTTCGTGGGTTGGGTTGACGAGAACGGAAAGAAATACGAAACAGTATCGGGCGATATGCAAAAGAACATCTCGCTCAAGGCTAAATGGAATCTCGTTTCTTATACGATAACCTACGATCTTGGCGGAGGCTCGCAAGTCGGCAACCCGACGTCGTATACGATTGAGGATGAAATAACCCTGTTAGATTCCACAAAAGACGGCTATACCTTTGACGGTTGGTACTATGGCTCGGGCAAAAAAATCGAAGCTATTGCAAAAGGAAGCAGCGGCAATTTGGCACTGTGCGCCAAGTGGACGGCGACGGCGTACACAATCACATTGGATGCGGCAAACGGCAGTTATGCGACGACTTTGACGTATACGATAGAAAACGAATCCGTGACTTTGCCGCAACCGGAAAGGACGGGCTATACGTTCGCGGGTTGGGTTGACGATAACGAAAAGAGATACGAAACCGTATTGGGCGATATGCAAAAGAACATCTCGCTCAAGGCTAAATGGAATCTCGTTCCTTATACGATAACCTATGAATACAACGGCGGCTCACAAGTCGGCAATCCGAAGTCGTATACGATTGAGAACGAAATAACCCTGTTAGAATCCACAAAAGACGGCTATGCCTTTGACGGTTGGTTCAACGGCGAAAACAAGGTTGAAAAGATTGAAAAGGGAAGTTACGGCAATTTGACATTGACTGCGCGCTGGACGCAAAACATCCCTGCGTCCGATTTCTATGTGGATAACGGCACAATCAAAACCTACAACGGAACAGAACTGACTATCACCGTTCATTCAATCGAGGCAGGGCAGACAGTGACTTCGATTGATGCGAGCGCGTTCGACTCTGTGCGCGAGTCAGTCACGCAAATCGTCATCGAGGAAGGCGTACAAAGCGTTGAAAGAGGCACGTTTGACGGAATGACAAATCTCAAAACTCTCGTGTTGCCGTCCACGATTTCGACATTGTATAGGAGTATGTTGAAGGATTGCGCCTCGCTTGAAAGTTTGACGGTTCCGTTTGCGTCGTTCGTCACCGAGGACTACATAAACGATGTTGCAACCAATGAAAACGCTGCGCTTTCTGCAACGGCATACGACGGCAGTTCGCAGGGTTACGCCGTCGGCTTTACATACCTGTTCGGCAAGCCGACAAACGAGGATTTGTTGCCAAAATTCGAAAACATTAACGGTTATTATAAACCAGCCGATAACGATGGTGTAACACTTATAGATTACGCAATTGAAACTTACGTTCCGCTCTCACTCAAAAATCTGACCATACTCGGCGGCAGTATTTTGAAGAAAGGCTTTGCAAAATTCGCCTTGCTTCAAAACGTTGTTTTGAAAAACGTATCCGTTGTCGAACAGCAAGCGTTTATTAAATGCGAAGGACTAAAAGAAGTCAAAATCGAAAGCGAAAATACGACATTCGGCAAAAAGTTGTTTGAAGGTTGCACGACGATGACGATATACGTTGCATCTCAAACGCAAAAGAATGAGTTGGATTCGCAAATAGGAGGGCTCGATAACGTCGAATGTGAGGTTGCCTCGAATTGACATTTGTGCTATTATGCCTTTGAGGTGACGTATGAACGCATTGACACTTGTACATAACGCGATAAAAGCATATTTGCCACAGGGCGGCGTTGCAATCGACGCAACGGCAGGGCGCGGCTACGATACCGCGTTTTTATGCGAACTCGTTGGGAAAAACGGTTCTGTTACGGCTTTCGACGTGCAGAAAGAAGCGATAGACAGCACTCGCGATTTGCTCGAAAGCAAAGGACTTTCGGCGCATTTGATTCTCGATTCACACGCAAATATGGCAAATTATTTTGAAAAGGAGAGCGTGGACTGCATAGTGTTCAATCTCGGATATCTTCCGAAGGGCGATCACAGCGTTTTCACCCGCTTTGAATCCACAAAACAAGCCGTCGAGAGCGGACTCGAACTGCTCAAAAGAGGCGGACTTATGACGGTGAGCGTGTATTACGGCGGCGACAGCGGCTATGAGGAAAAGGACGCGCTTTTGCCATGGCTCAAAACCCTCGACGACGAAAAATATCAGGTTCTTGCCACCTTCTTCTACAACTGGAAAAAAGACCCGCCCATTCCGTTTTTCATAATCAAAAATTGAAAATATACGGTTAGAATATCGAAAACATTGCATTTTTGGCAAAAACGCTTGTTTGAAAAGAGGACAATATGAACGATACCCGAAAAAAATATAACGTGCTTTTCGTTTGCTCGTCAAACGTGTGCCGAAGCCCTTATTGCGAGTTTATGCTAAGGCGAATGATAGACAACGACGAGGAGTTGAGGGGTAGAGTGGAAGTGCGCTCGTCCGCCGTGTTCAATAAGAGCAAAAGCATATTCCCCAAAGCCGTCGATATTCTCAAACGAGAGGGCTTTCCCGAAAGCGAGATCCTTGCGCACAAACCCTCTTTCAAAACCGACAAGGAGAGATTCGAAAACGCCGACGTCATCATCGGAATGTCGCATATGCACAAACTTTTGACCCCTCGAAAGTATCGCTCCAAGTACATCACGCTTTCAGAAGCCGCCACCGACAAGTATTCTCCCGTTCCCGACCCGTTTTTGGCTACTTCGCAAGCAGAGTATGACAAGACGATGGGGGTGTTGAGGGAGTATGTATCTCTCTATTTCCAAAAGTTGAAAACCTCGCTATTGAGCGAATAACTGTGTCAGAGGCATCCGCCTGTCAACTCATTTACGCTATGTAAATTAGGGTTGCCATTCGGATGCCTCTTTCTTGTTCTTCATCTCAATAGCGAGGTTTTGTTTTCTTCCTCTATAAGGGTGTAAGGGGCGTGTACTCTTTAATTAAGGCTGCCCTGTTCTCACCTAAATGATATCGCCTATGGCGATGATATCACGTTGTGATGATATCGTGCAAAAATGCACGATGATATCCAAACTTCGTTTGGGTTGCGGAAGATTCAAATCCACCATCGGCGTGCAATGCACGCATTTACCAAGCAAGCACTCGTGCGGAATTGTGGCTGGATTCTTTGTCCGTCTTGTTCGGGAGAGCATAGAGGGCTTGCGCGGTTAGAGATTGCGAGAACAAGTGCGGCTTATTGTTTTATTAGTGCTTGAAATTGGGTTTTGTACTACATCTTGCGTTATTTATATTATATATAAATTTTTTATGAAAAGTTGCGCCAAATGTTTGACATTGATATTGAATATTGATAAGATATAGAGGCTTACGAAGACGTAAGCAGTTTTTTAGTGTGCAAAAAGAATATGGACAAAGAAAAACTTGAACTAATGCTTAACACCTCTTCAAAAGTTGTCGGTTCCAAACAGGTTTTGAAGGGAATATCCGATTCTACCGTCAGGTGTGTGATCGTAGCGTCGGACGCCGATGCTCAGATAAAGAAGAGAATCGTGGCGCAAGCAAAAGCCAACGGCGTGGAAATCGTTTACGTCGCTTCCAAGAAGCGGCTGGGCGAAAGCGCGGGGGTGGAAGTGAGCGCGGCGGCTGTCGGAATTGTCGAGGCAAAGGCATAGAGTCTTGATTGCACCTGTTGGGTTGCAGGTACATTCGAAAAATCTTACAGGAGGAACAATAATGCCAACCATCAATCAACTTATCAGAAAAGGCAGAGAGAAACAGGTCAAAAAGTCGCTTACGCCTATCATGGAGCAATGCCCGCAAAAACGCGGTATTTGCCTCAGTGTTACGACAACTTCCCCCAAGAAGCCGAACTCCGCTCTTCGTAAAATCGCAAGAGTTCGTTTGGTGAACGGAATGGAAGGTACTGTTTACATCCCCGGCGAAGGTCACAATCTGCAAGAACACAGCGTTGTTCTCATCAGAGGCGGCAGAGTCAAGGATTTGCCTGGTGTGCGTTATCACATTATCCGTGGCGCTCTTGATACGGCAGGCGTTGCAAAACGCGGTCAAGCAAGAAGCAAATACGGTGCGAAACGCCCCAAAAAATAATTTTTTCGAATGTATTACTAAAATTAGGAGGTTACTATGCCAAGAAGAAGCGGCGTGCCTAAAAGAGACGTACTTCCCGATCCTATCTACAACAGCAAGGTTGTGACCAAGCTCATCAACCAAATCATGCTCGACGGCAAGAAGGGAACGGCGCAAGCAATCGTTTACGAGGCACTCAATATAGCAGCAGCAAAACTCGGACAAGAGCCTATGGACATCTTCAACAAAGCGCTTGAAAACGCAATGCCTATGCTCGAAGTCAAAGCAAGACGTGTGGGCGGTTCCACTTACCAAGTTCCTATGGAAATCCGTCCCGAACGCAGACAAACACTTGCAATCCGTTGGATCGTCGCTTTCGCAAGAAAGAGAGGCGAAAAAACTATGGACGCAAGACTCGCAGGCGAACTTATGGACGCTTTCAATATGACGGGCGGCGCAGTCAAGAGAAAAGACGAAATGCACCGTGCGGCAGAAGCGAACAAGGCGTTTGCACATTACAGGTGGTAATTTATGCCTAGAAAATATGCTCTTGATAAGGTGAGGAATATCGGCATAATGGCACACATCGATGCCGGCAAAACCACGACAACCGAGCGTATTCTATACTACACGGGCGTGAACAGAAAACTCGGTGAAACCCACGACGGATCTGCGACTATGGACTACATGGAGCAGGAGCGCGAAAGAGGCATCACCATCACTTCTGCGGCAACTACCGCCGTGTGGAAGGGACATCAGATAAATATCATCGATACACCCGGACACGTCGATTTCACAGTCGAAGTCGAACGCAGTCTGAGAGTCCTTGACGGAGCGGTCGCGGTGTTCTGCGCCAAAGGCGGCGTTGAGCCCCAGTCGGAAAACGTGTGGCGGCAAGCCGACACCTACAAAGTTCCGAGAATCGCTTTCGTCAATAAGATGGACATAAACGGCGCGGACTTCTTCAACGCAGTCAAAATGATGCGCGAAAGATTGAACGCAAACGCAGTTCCAATTACGCTGCCCATCGGCAAAGAGTCCGAATTCGAAGGCGTTATCGACCTTCTCACAATGCAAGCGTTCTACTATGACCAAAAGGATAAGGGCGTAACGTTCTACGCAAAAGAAATCCCTGCGGAATATCAAGACCTTGCAAAAGAATACAGACTCAAAATGCTCGAAGCGGCGGCAGACTTTGACGAGAATATCTTCGAAAAAGTCATAATGGAAGACTACGATTCCATCACGATGGAAGAACTCAAAGCCGCAATTCGCAAAGGCACGATCGAAATGAAACTCAATCCCGTGCTTTGCGGAAGTTCGTACAAGAACACGGGCGTACAACTTATGCTCGACGCGGTCGTTGACTTCCTTCCCGCACCTACGGACGTTGCAAGTATCGAGGGTATCAATCCCAAAACGCAACAACCCGAACTTCGTCACCCCGGCGAAAAAGAACCTTTCAGCGCACTCGTGTTCAAGATTCTCACGGATGAGTTTGTCGGAAAACTTTCCTTCATTCGTATCTATTCGGGAACGCTCACGACAGGCTCTATGGTTTACAACACCGTCAAGGGCGAAAACGAGAGAATCGGTCGTATCCTTCGTATGAACGCGGACAACCGCGAGGACATCGAAGAGGCGTATGCAGGCGATATAGTCGCAGTCATCGGCTTGAAAAAGAGCACGACGGGCGACACGCTTTCGGACAAGAACAACCAAATCATTCTCGAAAACATGGTATTCCCGGATCCTGTTATCAAGGTCGCAATCGAGCCTAAGTCGAAAGCGAGCCAAGAGAGAATGAATATGGCAATCATCAAACTGCAAGAGGAAGACCCCACCTTCAAGGCGTACACCGACAAGGAAACGGGGCAAACCATCATCGCAGGTATGGGCGAACTTCACCTCGACATCATCGTGGACAGAATGTTCAGAGAGTTCAAGGTCGAAGCGAACGTCGGCAGACCTCAGGTCAGTTATCGCGAAACCATCACCAAAGCCGTCAAGGCGGAAGGGAAGTTCGTGCGTCAATCGGGCGGTCACGGTCAATACGGTCACATCGTCATCGAGATGGAGCCGAATCCCGAAAAAGGTTTGGAAATGGAAAACGCTATCGTCGGCGGCGTCGTGAGCAAGGAATTTGCAAACGCGGCGTGGGAAGGCATCAAGGAAGCGGCGCAGAGCGGTATCATTGCAGGATACGAATGCGTGGACTTCAAGGTTCGCCTCGTAGACGGCAGTATGCACGAAGTCGACAGTTCGGAAATGGCGTTCAAGATTGCAGGTTCTATGGCGTTCAAGGAAGGCGCGGCAAAAGCAGCCCCCACGCTTCTCGAACCTATCATGAAGGTGGAAGTCGTAACGCCGGACGATTATCTCGGCGACGTGATGTCCAACCTCAATTCCAGACGCGGACAAGTCAAGGGTATCGAGCCTCGCAACGGCGCACAAGTCGTGGATTGCGACGTTCCGCTCTCTGAAATGTTCGGTTATGCAACCAGCCTTCGCAGCATCACGCAAGGCAGAGCAAACTTCACAATGTTGTTTGACCACTATGCAGTCGTTCCCAAGAGCGTTGCGGAAAAAGTCATCGGCGAAGTGAAAGCAAGAGATTCCAAAAAGTAAGAGTATATAGATTTAATATTTATATATAAAATACTTTGGATAATAAATAACAAAAAAAACCAAAAAACAATATTGGAGGAAATCTAGTATGGCAAAAGCAAAGTTTGAAAGAACAAAGCCGCACGTTAACATTGGTACCATCGGTCACGTTGACCACGGCAAAACCACTCTTACCGCTGCAATCACGATGTACTGCGCATCCAAGGGCGAAGCACAAGCGATGAAGTACGACGAGATCGACAAGGCTCCGGAAGAAAAAGCAAGAGGAATCACGATCAACACCGCACACGTCGAGTACGAAACCCCGAAGCGTCACTATGCACACGTTGACTGCCCCGGCCACGCGGACTATGTCAAGAACATGATCACCGGTGCTGCTCAAATGGACGGCGCAATCCTCGTTGTTGCTGCTTCCGACGGCCCGATGCCTCAAACTCGTGAGCACATCCTTCTTGCTCGTCAGGTTGGTGTTCCTTACATCCTCGTCTTCCTTAACAAGTGCGACCAAGTCGACGACGAAGAACTTCTCGAACTCGTTGAAATGGAAGTTCGCGAACTCCTCAGCGAGTACGGCTTCCCCGGCGACGACACTCCCATCATCCGCGGTTCTGCTTTGAAAGCAATGGAAGCAGGTCTTGCAGGCAACTGGGACGATCCCGCATTTGCACCTATCCAAGCGCTTCTCGACGCAGTCGACAGCTATATCCCCGATCCTCAACGTGACACGGATAAGCCGTTCTTGATGCCTGTTGAAGACGTCTTCACCATCACCGGTCGTGGTACCGTTGCAACCGGTAGAGTTGAACGTGGTGTTCTCCGCATGGGCGACAAGGTCGAAATCGTCGGTCTTTCCACCGAAAAGAAAGAAACGACCGTCACCGGTATCGAAATGTTCCGTAAACTTCTTGACTACGCAGAGGGCGGCGACAACATCGGCGCATTGCTCCGCGGTATCCAAAGAAGCGAAATCGAACGTGGTCAAGTTCTTGCAAAACCGGGTTCCATTCATCCGCACACTCACTTCACGGCGCAAGTGTACGTTTTGACAAAAGATGAGGGTGGTCGTCACACACCGTTCTTCGATGGTTATCGTCCTCAATTCTATTTCAGAACGACCGACGTCACCGGTTCCATCAAATTGCCGCAAGGCGTTGAAATGGTTATGCCCGGCGACCACATCGATATGGAAATCACTCTTATCACCCCGATTGCAATCGAAGAAGGTCTCCGTTTTGCTATTCGTGAAGGCGGTAGAACAGTTGGTTCCGGCGTCGTTGCTAAGATCATCGAATAATATTTGTTCTTTCAATAAAATATACAACAATGCTCTACACGGCAAATCGCTTGCCGTGTAGGGTGTCGTATTGATTGAACAAAAAGGAGGCTACTATGGCTCAGAAAGGAGCAAGAGTTAAGGTTGTTTTGGCTTGCACCGAATGCAAACAACGCAACTACAACCTTACCAAAAACAAGCAGAAGCACCCCGATAGAATGGAGCTTCAAAAGTATTGCAGATTTTGCAAAAAGCACACCTTGCACAGAGAAACTAAGTAAGGCTGTCTAAGGATAGGAGGCAATATGGCAAAGAAAACGCCAAAAAACCAAACCTCAACCCAAGAAACGACAAACAACGCAGCGCAAGTAGAAGTTCAAAAGGCTGCCGTTAACGTTGATTCTAAAAACGAGTCTTCAAAAGCAAAAAAGTCCGCAAACGCCAAAAAATCGTCCGATAAACCCAACATCTTCAAGCGAATGGGCAAGGGCATCAAAGGCATTGTTTCCGAACTTAAAAAGGTTACTTGGCCCAAGGGCAAAGAGGTTGGAAAGAATACAGCCGTCGTTTTGACTGTGGTTGTTCTTTTCTTCGTCATTCTTTTTGCTCTCGATTATGTGTTGGGCGGTCTGTTCGGTCTTATCACCGACGGCAAATGGGCAACCATTTTCATTTCATAAGAGGGCTGTATGGAAAATTTGGAACAACCGAAATGGTACGTCGTCCACACTTATTCGGGTTACGAAAACTCTGTGGAAACCGACCTTCGTAATATGATCGAAAACAACAACTTGCAGGACTATATCTTTGATATAAAGATCCCCGTTGAAGACGACATCGTTGAAAGAAACGGCAAAAAGAAAGTCATTCAACGCAAGAAATTCCCAAGTTACGTTTTCATCAAAATGATCTACACCAACCACATTTGGTTTATGGTGACAAGAGCGCGCGGAGTTACGAGTTTTGTCGGCTCGGCAGGTCGTCCTATTGCGCTTACCGATGACGAAATCAGAAGAATCGGTCTTGAAACCGTCAGCATCGAAGACTTCGACATCAAAGTCGGCGACGACGTCAGAATCGTCAACGGCGCACTCGAAAACTTCATCGGCGTTGTCGATTCAATCAGCGCAGAACGCCAAAAAGTCAAAGTTATCGTGGCAATGTTCGGACGTCAAACACCCGTCGAACTCGATTTTGCTCAGGTTGAGAAACTTTGAAACTCGCACTCAGGTGCATTATCTTTAATCGCGTCTGCAGGACGCAAGTCGCAGGACTATAATCTTCGTGGGAGACGGCAAATCTCTTTCATACCGTCGCGAAACCACGTTAGTCAGGAGGATTTATGGCTAAGAAAATTACAGCAGTTGTAAAACTTCAATTGCCCGCCGGCAAAGCAACCCCCGGCCCGCCCGTAGGATCTACGCTCGGCCCTCACGGCATCAACATTGCAGGTTTTACTAAGGAATTCAACGAAAAAACTTCCAAAGACGTCGGCTTGATTATCCCGGTTATCATCACCATCTATCAAGACCACTCTTTCACTTTTGTGCTTAAAACACCGCCCGCGCCCGTTCTTATCAAGAAGGCTTGCGGTTTGCAAAGCGCATCGGCAGTCCCCAACAAAACCAAAGTCGCTACTCTCACAAAAGAGCAACTTCGCGAGATTGCTACTCAAAAAATGCCCGACCTTAACGCTGCCAACATCGATACCGCTATGAGTATGATCGCAGGCACCGCACGCAGTATGGGCGTTCTCGTGGAAGAATAAGGAGGTTTGTATGAAACGCGGTAAAAATTATATTGATTCGAAAAAACTCATCGACAACACCAAACTTTACGAAAGCCAAGAGGCAATTGCTCTTGCCGTTCAAACCGCAAAGTCCAAATTCGATGAAACGATAGAATTGCACGTCAAACTCGGTATCGACCCCCGTCACGCAGACCAACAAGTTCGTGGCGTTGTGGTTCTTCCCAACGGTACAGGTAAAACCGTCCGTGTCCTCGCAATCTGCAAGGGTGCAAAAGCGGACGAAGCACAAGCGGCAGGCGCAGATTTCGTCGGCGGCGAGGAAATGATCCAAAAGATCCAACAAGAAAACTGGTTCGACTATGACGTCATCGTCACAACTCCCGATATGATGGGCGTTGTCGGTCGTCTCGGTAAAGTCCTCGGTCCTAAGGGATTGATGCCTAACCCCAAATCCGGCACCGTCACTATGGACATCACTCGCGCTATCCACGACATCAAAGCCGGTAAAGTCGAGTACAGAGTGGACAAGCAAGCAATCTGCCACGTTCCTTTCGGCAAAGCATCCTTCGGCGTTGAAAAACTCACCGAGAACTTCAACACTCTTATGGACGCACTTGTCAAAGCAAAACCGGCAGCGGCAAAAGGCGTATATTTCAGATCCATTTACATTGCAACGACGATGGGACCGTCCATCAAAGTCTTGTACCGCATGGGTTAATAGCGCGCCAAATAGCGAATAACTTCGGCAGAGCCACTCTCACAAACAGTCATGTACGACAAGTACACTCCTGTCTGTGCGGAGTGGCTCTTTCTTGTTCTTCATCTATTTGGCGCACTATTATGACAATAAAACTTTTTAGTATTCTAAATCTAAATATCGCCGTTTTAGCACCATTAATGGGGTGACGTTTTAACCATATAAAAGAGCGAGCGGTAATAAAATAAATAATACTTTAATGCAATTTTCAAATCTAAAAACTATTTTGCAAAATCGGTTGACATTGCGTTTACAAAAATTGTATTATATATGCGTTCCAAAGACAGCAAGTGGCGTATGCCGTAAGTGAAAACGCTTGCCGAGGATGTGCTGAATACTTTTCTTTGTATGATTGCGTCATTCTCTTTTGGAATGATGCTTTAATTTTTCGCGACAATACGTCGCCAACTTTTATAGGAGGTAAAGATGAACAAAGAAGTTCTTGAAGCCAAGAAGCAACAAGTCGAAGACATCAAGGCAAAAATTTCTTCTGCAAAGTCCATCGTCATCGTTGACTATATGGGTCTTACGGTCGCTCAAGACACGGCTTTCCGTAAGGAACTCAGAGAAAACGGCGTCGACTACGCAGTTTTGAAAAACCGCCTCGTCAAGATCGCTTTCAATGAACTCGGTTACACCCAGTTCGACGAAGCGCTCAATGGCCCGACTGCTGTTGCGTTCTCATCCACGGACGCTGTCGCTCCCGCTAAGTACGTTGTCAAAAACATCAAAGCTTTCAACAAGATGAAGACAAAGTGCGGCATGGTCGAAGGCGAATTTCTCGATGAAGCAGGCTTGAAACAAATCGCAGAAATTCCTTCAAAGGAAATTTTGCTCTCAAAGATGCTTGGCTCATTGCAAGCACCAATCTCGAAACTTGCTATTTGCTTGAACAAAATCGCAGAGGCAAAGGCAGAGTAATCGCAGCAGTAGCGTGACTGCAAAACAAAAATAAATTAAACGGAGAAAACTAAAATGGCAGATTTGAATAAACTTATGGAAGAAATCAAGGCTATGACAGTCCTTGAACTCAATGATTTCGTTAAAGCACTCGAAGAGGAATTCGGCGTAAGCGCAGCAGCACCCGTCGCAGCAGTCGGCGCAGTCGCAGCAGCACCCGCAGAGGAAGAAAAGACCGAATTTGACGTCGTTCTTAAAGAAGTTGGTCCCAACAAGGTCCAAGTTATCAAGACCGTCAAAGACGCAACCGGACTCGGCCTCGTCGAAGCAAAAGCAGTTGTCGACGGCGCACCCAAGACCGTCAAAGAAGCAATGCCGAAAGATGCAGCAGAAGCACTTGTTGCAAAATTCAAAGAAGTCGGCGCAACCGCAGAACTCAAGTAATCTTTACACCTATAATGAAAAACGACTTGCAATCCGCAAGTCGTTTTTTGTTGGTTGAATAAAACGATTCGTCGTTTCAAGAACAAAAAATTTTGGGTCTTTTATTCCTCGAATAGGTGTAGTATAATATTCATATGAAAACTTTGCGTGCGCTTGCGCGCGGGAGGAAAATATGAGAATGTACGACATCATTCGCAAAAAACGCGACGGTGGAGAACTTTCAAAGGAAGAAATAAATTTCTTTATCGACGGCTACGTCAAGGGAGAAATCCCCGACTATCAGGCTTCGGCGTTGCTTATGGCGATTTTCTTTAAGGGTATGAGTTTTGACGAAACGGTTGCGCTCACTTTTGCGGTGCGCGATTCGGGGCAACGCCTCGATTTTTCGTCGGTAAACGGCATAAGAGTGGACAAGCACTCGACGGGCGGCGTTGGCGACAAGACCAGTCTTGTGGTTGCGCCTTTGGTTGCTTCGCTCGGCGTGAAAGTGGCAAAGATGAGCGGCAGAGGTTTGGGACATACGGGCGGCACGATTGACAAACTCGAATCAATCCCCAATTTCAAAACCGACATTCCCGAAGAAGAATTTTTGAAAAACGTCAACGAAATCGGCGTTTGTATAGTCGGACAAAACAAGGACCTTGCGCCTGCGGACAAAAAGTTGTACGCGCTTCGCGACGTTACGGCGACGGTTGACAGTTTGCCGCTCGTGGTGTCGAGCATCATGGGCAAAAAACTCGCCGCCGACGACGACTGCATAGTGCTTGACGTAAAGACGGGAAGCGGCGCGTTCACCAAAACCATAGACGAGAGCAGAAAACTTGCAAAAACTATGGTCGAAATAGGCAAACAGGCGGGCAAAAAGATGCTCGCGCTTATCACGGATATGGACAGACCGCTCGGCAACGCAATCGGCAACACGCTCGAAGTCAAGGAAGCAATCGACACTTTGAACGGTCACGGTCCCGCAGATTTCACCGAAATTTGCGTGATTTTGGCAACGAATATGCTTTATCTTGCAGGCAAGGGAAGCGTTGAAGAATGTGAAAAGATGGTCAAAGGCGCACTTGCGGACGGCAGCGCACTCGAAACATTCAAAAAGATGGTAAAGGCGCAAGGCGGCGACGTTGAATGTATCGAAAATCCCGAAAAATTTGCAAAAGCGCCTTACGTTTTGAGCGTAAAGGCGAAAAAGAGCGGATATATTCAACGCGTGGACACCGAAGGCTACGGCATATCCAGCCTTCTTCTCGGCGCAGGCAGAAACACCAAAGAGGAGAGCATAGACTTTTCGGCAGGTATCGTCCTAAAAAAGAAAACGGGCGATTACGTTTGCGAGGGCGACGAGATTGCGATTATGCACACTTCAGAAGAAAAGAGATTCGCGCCCGCGCTCGAAAAGTTTTACGCTTCCACGATAATCGGCGACGAAGAACCGCAAAAGCGCCCCATAGTGCTTGACAGAGTGGAATAAAACATAAATCGCAAAACGCAAAGGCACAAAGCCAAAACTAAAAAGGATATACATATGGCAAAATTATATTTCAAATTCGGCGCAATGGGTTGTTCGAAGACGGCGCAGGCACTCATCACCAAGTTCAACTATGAAGAAAGAGGGATGAAAGTAGTGCTTATCAAGCCCATCGTGGACACTCGCGACGGCGTGACGATAACTCGCTCTCGCATAGGGCTTTCGGCAGAGGCAATCGCCGCCAAGCAAAACGAGGACTTGTATGAGATGTACAAGCAAAAATTTGGCGGTTACAACGTCATCATCGTTGACGAGTGCCAGTTTCTCACCCCCGAACAAGTCGACCAACTGGGGCAAATCGTCATAGATTTCAACATACCCGTGCTGTGCTTCGGGCTTGCAACCGACTTTACGACGCATATGTTCCCCGGGAGCAAACGCCTTTTTGAGATAGCCGAGTCGATAAGCGAGATAAAATCCGTATGCAAGTGCGGCGCAAAAGCGACTGTCAACGCGCGTATGGACGACAACGGCAACATAGTTTTCAAGGGCGAACAAGTGTGCCTCGGCGGAAACGACCGCTACGTCGCCATGTGCAGGAAGTGCTGGCTCAAAAAGAAAGCCGAACAAGAGGCGAAAGGCTTGTATCTGTGAGGTGAGTATGGAAAGTATCGTCATCGGCATATGCGGCGGCACGGGAAGCGGGAAAACCACTCTTGCGAGCAGAATCAGCAAGGCGTTCGGCTCGGACGCGGTTATGATTAGTATGGATTCCTACTACAAGTCGAACAGGGATATTCCGTTTGAGGAAAGAGTTAAAATAAACTACGATCACCCCGATTCGTTCGATACCGAGTTGCTCGTCGAGCACCTCAAAAAACTCAAAAACGGCGAAACGATATATCACCCCGTGTACGACTTCACGCAGTATATGCGCACGGACGAGGTTGCCGAAACGAAGAGCGCGAAGGTCATCATCCTCGAAGGACTTTTGAACTTTTACAACAGCGACCTTCTCAAACTTCAAGACATCAAGATATTCGTCGACACCGATGCCGACGTGCGAATACTGAGGCGTATTCTGCGCGACGTGAGAGAGAGGGGCAGAAGCCTCGAATCCGTTGTGAATCAGTATCTTGCCACGGTCAAGCCGATGTACGAGCATTTCATCGAACCGACCAAGCGATTTGCCGACATAATCGTACCCGAGGGCGGCTACAACGAAGTGGCGTACGAGATGATTGTCAACGCCATACTCCACAGAATCGCAAACAACGAGCAAAAAGACGCGTAACCGTCTAAAAAAGCGGCGCGCGAATATAAAATAAAAGAACGGATTTGAGGTAAAATATATGGAAATCAAAGAAATTTTGAGCAAATGCGACCATACCTTGCTTGCGCAAACGGCAACATGGGAGGAAATCAAAGCGATTTGCGACGACGGCATCAAGTATCAAACGGCGTCGGTGTGCATTCCGCCTTGTTATGTTAAACAAGCAAGCGAGTACGCAAACGGCAGGGTGAAAATTTGTACGGTCATCGGATTTCCAAACGGCTACAACACAACCGCCGTCAAGGAATTCGAAACCAAGGACGCAATACAAAACGGTGCGGACGAAATCGATATGGTCATCAATATCGGCGAGCTTAAAGCCGGCAACTACGACTATGTCGAAAACGAAATCAGAACCCTCAAAAACGCATGCGGCGAGAAAATCCTCAAAGTCATAATCGAAACCTGTCTTCTCACCGACGAGGAAAAAGTCAAAATGTGCGAACTCGTCACAAAGGCGGGCGCGGACTTTATCAAGACATCTACGGGATTCTCGAAAGCGGGCGCAACATTTGACGACATCGCACTTTTTGCAAAGCACGTCGGAAAGAACGTCAGAATGAAAGCCGCAGGCGGCATTTCTTCTATCGAGGACGCAGAAAGATTCGTCGAACTCGGCGCGTCGAGACTCGGCACAAGCAGAATCGTCAAAATTGTCAAAAAGCAGGAAAGCGAAGGCGAGTATTGATTGCACATATTTGAATTTGCGCATATGTAAATATGCAAATGCGGCGAAAACGGATTATGCCTGTTTGCCGCACATATACACGAGCGCATACGTTCACGCGCTTAAAATAACGAAAGGGAGCATAATTATGTCAGTTCCAACCCCACATATCACAGCAAAACTCGGCGATTTTGCCGATACAGTCTTAATGCCTGGCGACCCTCTTCGCTCGAAGTTCATTGCAGAAAACTTCCTTGAAAACGCCGTTTTGGTCAACAATGTCAGAGGCGTAAACGGCTATACGGGCTACTACAAGGGTAAACGCGTTTCCGTTATGGCGTCGGGCATGGGGCAGCCTGCAATCGGCATTTATTCGTACGAACTTTTCAACTTCTACGACGTGAAAAACATCATTCGTATCGGTTCGTGCGGCTCGTTCGACAAGGATTTGCACGCTCGCGACATCATCATTGCGATGGGCGCTTGCACCAACGGCAACTACGCAATGCAATACAATCTCCCGGGGACGTTCTGCCCGATTGCCGACTTCGACCTCGTGCGCAGGGCGGCTGAGCTTTGCGAAAAAGCGGGCGTAAACTACAAGGTTGGCAACATCTTCTCGTCGGACACGTTCTACGACGACGCAAACAGCGGTATGCAATGGGCAAAGATGGGCGTTCTCGGCGTTGAAATGGAATCCGCCGCACTCTACTGCAATGCGGCGCGCGCAGGCAAAAAAGCGTTGTGTATCTGCACCGTAAGCGACAGTTTCATCTATCCCGAAGAAAACACGACCGCCGAAGAAAGACAAAATTCGTTCACAAAAATGATGGAAATCGCGCTCGAACTTGCATAAAATGCAGGTGCGGGCAGGCTTTTCTATTGCGTGTCGCACAATAAGCACAGGCTTTGATGCGAATTGCAAAAAGTAAATGTTATTGCGCAGTATAAGTCGCAACAACGAAAATATGCGATATCCAAATTGAAAATCGTAAGGTGAAAATATGAGTAAAAGAGTTTTTATCATCGTGCTTGACAGTTGCGGTTGCGGCGAAATGCCTGACTCGTATCTTTGGAACGACGAAGGAAGCAACACACTCGGCGCAATCCGCAAGGACGAGCATTTTCATTGCCCGAATCTTGTAAATCTCGGTCTTTTCAACATAGACACCGTCGGCGGCGGCATAGCGAATCCGACGGGAAGTTACGCTCGCCTCAAAGAAACGTCCATGGGCAAAGACACCACGATAGGGCATTGGGAAATCGCAGGCATAATCTCGCCCAAGCCGCTTCCGACCTATCCCGACGGATTCCCAGACGACGTGATAGCGAAATTTGAAAAGCGCACGGGCAGAAAAGTGCTTTGCAACAAGCCGTATTCGGGCACGGAAGTCATCAAAGACTACGGCGAAGAACACATCAAAACGGGTGCGCTCATCGTGTACACGTCGGCGGACAGCGTGTTCCAAATCGCCGCGCACGAGGAAGTCGTTCCCGTTGCCGAACTCTACAGATACTGCGAAATCGCGCGCGAAATGTTGCAAGGCGAGCATTGCGTGGGCAGAGTTATCGCGCGCCCGTTCACGGGCGAATATCCCTTCACTCGCACGGCAAACAGACACGACTATTCGCTCGTTCCGCCGCATACGACTATGCTCGATTGCTTGAAAGACGCAGGTCTTGCTACGATATCAGTCGGAAAAATCTACGACATATTCGCGGGCAAGAGCGTGAGCGAATCCAACCGCACCACAAGCAATACGCACGGTATGCAAGTCACGCTCGACATTCAAAAACGCGACTTCGAAGGGCTTTGCTTCGTCAATCTCGTGGACTTCGATATGAAGTACGGGCATCGCAACGACATCGCAGGCTACGCAAACGCTATGAGCGAATTCGACGTGCAACTTGGCGAGTTCTTGCCGAATATGCGCGAGGACGATATATTGATTATCACCGCCGACCACGGTTGCGACCCCTCGACTCCGTCAACCGACCATTCGCGCGAGTACGTACCGATGATCGTTTGCGGCAAGCGCGTCAAAGAGGGTGTAAATCTCGGCACAAGAAGCACCTTTGCCGACATCAGCGCAACCGTGCTCGACTATCTCGACGTTGACAAAAAGGACACGGCAGGCAACAGTTTCCTTGCCGACGTTATAGAGTAAGGGGGGCGACAACTATGCTTGACTACAAACGCCTTATGCAAAAAGCCAACGATATGCGCAAGATGTCGTACGTTCCGTACTCGCATTTCAGAGTAGGGGCGGTTCTCGTTGGAAAAAGCGGAAAAGAATATACAGGTTGCAACTTCGAAAACGCAGCGTTTTCGCCCACAATTTGCGCTGAGCGCACCGCATTCGCAAAAGCGATAAGCGAGGGCGAAAGAGAGTTTCAATGCATCGCAATCGTTGGCGGCAGAGAGGGAGAAATTTCGCCTTTGTGCACGCCTTGCGGCGTATGCCGTCAAGTTATGGCTGAGTTTTGCGACGGCAATTTCGAGGTTGTACTCGGCGCGCCCGACAAGTTCAAAGTGTTCAAATTCGACGAAGTTATGCCGCTCAGATTCACCGGCGAAGAGTTGTAAGAATTAATAATTAATAATGAAAAATTAATAATTTTGGGCGGACTCTGTCCGCACCTGAAAAGAAATAATATTATGCTTACACTATGTGTAAAAGTAAAGACGCTCGCATTTGCGAGCGTCTATCTTTAATTCACAAAAATATTAAATAATTATCAATAATGCTTCTGGGGTGAGGGGCAAAGCCCCTCCATCAATTATTAATTATTCATTATTCATTATTAATTAATAAAAGCACTCGCAGATGCGAGTGCTTTTGTCTTTACTTGTTTGCGTTGAGAAGGGCAAAACTTTTTTTGTTTTGTTTGTACAAGGATTTGAACACTTCGAAGCCCTTGTCGTAAACTTTCTCTTTCAACTCAAAGTTGGGGTTGAACGTCTTTTTTGCAGGGATAAACTTCTTTATCTCATCAAAAGAGGGGATAATGCCCAAACCTACGCCGACGCATGCCGCCGCGCCAACCGCGCCGATGTTTTGCGGATTGTCAACTGTTTCGATGACGTGTCCCGTGATGTCGGCAAGCACTTGACAGGTGAAGTCGGAAAGAGCGCCGCCACCGACGAATCTGATGACATCGGAAGGTTTGACTTTCTTTGCGGACGCTTCGAGCATCCAGCGTTTGTGATAGCAAATGCCTTCGAGCACCGCGCGGATAAGTTCTGTCTTGCCGGTTTCGAGGCTGATGTTGAAGAACATACCTCTTGCGTTGGGGTCTTCGAACGGACAGCGGTTGCCGTGAAGCCACGGAGTGAAGATTACGCCGCCGCTTCCTGCGGGAATGTCGTCTACGATTGAAGTCATATAAGAGAAGAGGCTGAGATATTTGCTTTCGATGTCGTCGGTGACGTGTTTCTTTTGGATGTAGATTCCGCACTCGTCGAGGGCGATGTGATCCTTGACCCATTCAAAGCATTTGCCCGACGTTTCGAGTTCGGCAAAGTAGTTGTATCTGCCGGGTTGCGCCGCAACGACCGCCGCAATCATCGACGTTACGTCAACCGTCGGCTTGTCGGTGATAGTGCCGACCCAGCCCGAAGTGCCGCTGTAAATGTGCGTGTCGCCAAGTCCCGTCGAGCCTGCGCCCACACCGATGAGGTTTGCGTCCATACCGCCGCCGTACACTTTGATGCCTTTGACGAGTCCGAGCGCATCCGCCGCCTTTTCGGTGAGCGTGCCTGCGCATTCGGTGGATTCGATAAGTCTCGGCAAATGCTTGACATCGATGCCGAACATCTTGCACATGGACTTGCTTATGCACTTGTTTTTGAGGTCGTACAGCATTGTGCCGAACGCCGAGTCGTGCGTGAGGACAAATTCGTCCGTCATACGAGCGATGAGATATTCCTTGACGTCGAGCCATTTATAAACTCGCGCAAAGTTTTCCGGCTCGTTGTTTTTGAGCCAGAGATACTTCCAAAGCGGGTCTTTTACACTGAGTGGGGCAGCGCCGGTTATTGCGAGGGATTTGAGAAGCCTGAATAAGTTCGCGCCTTCGATTTGAAGCCCGAATTTTAGACCGTCCTTGATTTCCTTCGTCGCACGCTGATCCATATAACTGAACGCGCGATGTACGGGTACGCCGTCGCGATCGACAAGCACAAGACCTTGCGCCTGCGAGCAGAAGGATATGCCTTCGACTTGTTCGGGCTTGACGGACGAGTTTTCAAAAATGCGACGAGTGGTCGCTTTCATAGCGTCCCACCACTCTTCGGGGTCCTGCTCCGCTCCGCCGCCGGGGAGGACGTAAAGTTGATAGCCTTGCGAGGCCGCCGAGAGAATTTTTATGCTCTTGTCGATTTCGATAAGACAAGTTTTGATGCCTGTTGTGCCTACGTCGTAGGCGAGAACGTAATTGCTCATATTCCACCTTATGTATAAGATATACATAGTATAACACACGCAAAAAATCGTGTAAATAGACTATTTGTCAAATATTTGAAAAAATAATACAACAAACGAAATTTGTATGAATTTTTGGCATTTTCGACAGAAAAGCGCGGCGTTTTTTGTGTAAAGAAGCAGCGGATTTCGATAAAAATAAATCAATATCGATAAATTCGAGATGTAAACAATCGGTTGGAAGCGACAAAAATCCAATGAAAGTTTTGCGTATTATTTTGCGAGTTTTGCGGCTTTGAGGGCAAGTACGATTGGCGGCGTGATGAGAGAGAATGACACCGCCTCGACGGCGAAGTTTACGCCGAACCACGCAAGGACGTACTCAACCGTAACGACGGTGTTTTGCGCAATGGACGTACCGTTGAAAAACAAAAGGGTAAATATTGCGACAAACAGAGTGTTTGTTACAACGCCGAGCGCGGCGGAAAACGCATAGATAAATTGATTTGTCAAAATTTCGCGCCCCTCTTTTTTCTTGTCGGAATCATGTTTTTTTGCGGCGTTACTTTGAGGTTTTTCGACCTCTTTCGACGTGTTTTCAAGGGAAGAATCGAGGGTATTCTCATATGCGGTTTGGCGCATATATTCGTAATTGCACGTCCGTTTCATGCGCGCGTGGAAAGCACATTTTTGAAGTCCGTATCTCGTGAAATAGCAAACCACCGCAATGAGTACTCTCGGCACGATGCACACGAGCGGATTTTGAAAAATCGGCGCGACGGGGGAAGCGGCTTTCGTGGTGAACCACGCGATATAGTTGACCAAGCCCATCATAATTCCCATTGCGAGCGAGGTTTTGAAAGAAGCGACTTGCGCAAGGATAATCGTCGGCAAAATCATAAGCGCAAGGGTTATCGTGCCAAACTGTACGGGGACGAAACAAAAGATTATCGTCAGCGCGAGCATAAGCGCGAGAAGGGTGATGTTCTTGATGTTTTCAAGTCGTTTGCTTTGCATAGTCCAAAACTTTCTTTGCCGATTTTTGATATAACGATTATATGCTCTTATCTTGTCTTTGTCAAACTTATACGATGGCGTAGTTTTATAATTGTGAATGTCGATTATGATTGCAACAAACGATGTTTAATCAATCAAAACGTAGACGTAAACACGCTTTTATGACAATAAAAGTTTCAACGTTTTTCGACGGCATAAGAAATAATAGTGCCTTTTGCGCACCGAAAAAGAAAATTTGCGCATAACGAATTTGTTAAAATTGCGGTATGAAAAACCATATTCTCACCGCCAAAAGAAAAGTGTTTCCCACCTTCGATTTGAAGATGAGCGCAAAAACGGCAGTCGCTTTCACCCTCGAAGGACTTGCGTTGTTCTTGTTTGCGAGCGTGCCGTCTTTCGGCTTTGCGTTTTCGCTCGCGCTGTTTTGCGCCCTCGTTTTCGCACGGCAAAACATACTTGCCGTATCGCCTTGTTTTATCGTCGCAAACGTCGTGTTCACGCCCGACTGGCGTATGCTTTTGTATGCGCTCGCTCCCGTCGTGATACTCGTTGCGCTGTATGCGATTTTCTACAAATTCCGCAAAAACGTGCCCCTTTGGTCGATTGCCCTTTGCGCGCTTGTCGGTATGATTCCGTACGTTGCGTGCGGTTGCGTTTTCGGCGGCAATTATTTAAGATTCGGGCTGTCTGCGTTGTTTGCCGTAGTGATGACTTTTTGCTTCGGCATTTGCGCGTATGCGGTGTTCGTACGCTCGATTCTGCACAAGGCAACCGTTGACGAACTTATATGCGGCGGCATAACTCTCGCAGTCACGGGTTATGCATTGTCGGGCGTGGGCGGCTACGGCTTTTACGCATACGGCGCGGCGCTGTCTTTTTGCGTGCTGCTTTGCTCGGTTTGTTTCAAGCCGCAAACCACGCTTTTTGTGGGAATACTGCTCGGCGCGGGTATGAGCGTTGCAAGGTGGGATATGACTTATCTCGGCGCGGCGGTCGCGCTCGCAACGGCGGCGGTTGCGTTTTCACCGTTCACAAAGTGGTCGTCCGCTCTTGCAATCCTCGCAATCGAGGGCATAGAGTGGTTGCTCGAAGCGTATTCGGGCGCAGGGTGGCAATCGCTCACTATGTGCGCTGTCGGCGTGGTTTGCGCACTGTGCGTTCCCTCGTCCGTAACCACAAAAATAAAGGGACTTGCAAAAGGGGATAACCGCAGAGCGTACACGGGAGTCGTGAACAGACGAGGCAGAGAACTCGCCGCAAGGCTTTCGTCTGCTTCCGACGTGTTTTACGATATGTCCAAAAATCTCGAACAGGTTGCGCAAAACTCGTCAGAGTGTTCCCCCGACAAACTCGCAAAAGAGGTTGCGAAAAGTTTTTGCGGACGTTGCCGCGACAGAGAGATATGTTTCACCGCGCTCGGCTCGGACACGGCAAGCGTACTCTTGCCTATGGCGGACGCGGCGGTCAACAGAGGCAAGGTTACGATTCTCGATATGCCGCCGTTTGTGACGAGCAGATGCTCGAATATGCACTCGCTCGCCTCTGCGATAAACACGAGTGCCGAAGCGTACAAAAAGAGAATGAGCGAGGCAAAGAGTCTCGTTGCGTGCAAAAGTCTGATGTCCGAGCAGTTTGCGGGGGTTGCGCTCGTGCTGGACTCGCTTGCGACATCTTGCGCCGAACAAGTCAATTTTGCTTCCGACGACGTGGAAATTCTAAAAAGCGAACTTCTCAAACACAACGTCGTGGCAAGCGAAATCGTGATATGCGGCGAAGGCTCGAAATCGAGCGCGACGTTGCTCGTAAGAAATTCCGACGCGCAAAAAGCCGTCGTTGCAAAAATCGTATCGAAACATCTCGGTTGCAAAATGGAAGTGTCCAAAATTCAGGACAAAGGCTCGCAAAAAGCGATATATCTCGACTGTGCGCCCGTTTACGAAGTGGCGTTCGGCACTGCTCAAAAAAGATACGGCGAGGAAAGCGAAAGCGGCGACACCGTAAGCGTGCTTTGCCCGTCGAGGACTCGCCGACTTTTCGCCATTTGCGACGGTATGGGGCACGGAAGCAACGCAAGCAAAACCAGCAAAAACGCCGTGCGTATGATTGAAAGTTTCTACCGCGCCGGCATAGATTCGGGCATAATTTTGAGCCTTGCAAACAAGTTGCTCAAAATAGGCGCGGAAGATATGTTTTCCTCTCTCGACATTGCGGTGCTCGATATGCAGTCGGGCGGTCTTGACGTTGTAAAACTCGGCTCGGCAAGCAGTTTCATCATTCGCAAAGAAAACATCGAAATGCTAACTTGCACTTGCGCACCCATAGGAATCGTGGACGACGTAGAGAGCATAACGTCGCGCTATCAACTTTTCGACGGCGATATGCTTCTTATGATGAGCGACGGCGTATTCGACGTGCTCGACGGTTCGGGCGTTTGCGAAGCGATTGACGAAATCGACACGCAAAATCCCCAAACGCTTGCCGACGCAATCCTCGAAAAAGCACTGCAAAAGGGCGCAAACGACGATTGCACCGTGCTTGCAATGCGGCTTTTTATGGTGTAATTTTTCCGGCGTGCGCAGCAACGCCGCAAAAAAATTAATAATTAATAATGAATAATTAATAATTGCGGAAGGCGAAGCCTTAATCCGAATACTTATTCGAAGGCTACTTGTACACGGAATGTGCGACTTCGTAGACGGAACACGAGCCGCAACAATTGCTCAAACGGCGTTGCGGCAATGTCAATCGCCCACGATGTCATTCAGAGCGAAGCGTGGGAATCCCATAAATAGAAATGAATCTATTTTGGGCGATTGTCAAAAACCGCACTTGTTCTCGCAATCTCTAACCGCGCAGAGAATTTGCGCTATCAGTTCAAGCAAGGACAAAAATCCTGCCACAATTTCGCCAAATTATCTGCTTGGTAAATGCGCACTTGTGCGCAAGCGGAGAATTCAAACGGCGTTGCGGCAAAGTCAATCGCCCACGATGTCATTCAGAGCGAAGCGTGGGAATCCCATAAATAGAAATGAATCTATTTTGGGCGATTGTCAAAAACCGCACTTGTTCTCGCAATCTCTAACCGCGCAGAGAATTTGCGCTATCAGTTCAA
>CAVBBF010000017.1:0-30747 GCA_963593735.1 Phascolarctobacterium succinatutens | reverse complement strand
TTTGTTGACATCACCGCAATGACGAATTTTGCGCAGGCTCCGCCTGTCTACGAGCAACGTCTCGGAGGCTACGAAATCGAATGATTCGATGTCATTCCGAGCGTAAGCGCGGGAATCCTGCGTAGCGAAATGCGGCTGTCGCCTTGATTCCTACGTCGCAACGATGTTGCTCCTCTGAATGACAAGCGGATAAATTGAATATTCCGCAACCCAAACGAAGTTTGGATATCATCGTGCAACCTGCACGATTTCATCACAAAGTGATATCACCGCCATAAGGCGATATCATTGCGCAAAGAAAGATATTGCTTTGCGCAGCCGGAGGCAATATGCAACACATATCCGTAAAAATCAAAAAACTGAATGAAAACGCAATAATACCCAAATACGGCACGCAATTTTCCGCAGGAGCGGACCTGTACGCTTGCGAGGGAAAAGCCGTCACAGTCGAGCCTCATCAAACCGTGTTTATACACACAGGCATTGCAATCGAGATTCCCGACGGTCTTGTCGGACTCGTATATGCCCGAAGCGGACTTGCAAGCAAACGCTCGCTTGCGCCAGCAAACAAAGTGGGGGTTATCGACTGCGATTACAGAGGCGAGATCATCGTGTCGTTGCACAATCACTCGGACAATGCGCAAACCATAGAGGATAAGGAACGCATAGCGCAACTTGTGATTGCGCCCTGCTTTGTCGCCGACTTCGAAGAAGCGGAAAGCATAAGCGACACCGACCGCGGACAAGGCGGCTTCGGCAGCACGGGGAAGATGTAAATTCATCTCTTTTCCTTGCGAATATTAAAAAATCGCTCTCAAAACTCGAAAATTAGCGAAAAATAGCGGTCAAATCGCAATTTTTTAATAAAATTTTCATAAATAGCGAAAAATCTTTTGACAAATCGGCAGATATGCACTTATGATAGTTGCATAAACATTCAAAAGGAGTGAAAAAACGAGGTTATGACAATGACGTTTGTATCCCTTATCGTCGTAGCAATTATTATCGTAGGCCTTATTATTGTGCAAGAGCCTCGTTTTTGTCATTCAAAATAATCGGATAAAAACAAGAAAAAGCGAGGCTCTCAAACAAGTGTAATTTGAGAGCCTCTTTTTTAATTCAAGTGACTTCGAGTGTAAGCACGTTTCGCTCGAAGAAGCAAAAAAGGAGAACGAAGATATGAAAAAACACGGTTTGAAATTATTGATCGCAACAGTTGTAACACTGTCCGTTTGCGCAATGTGTCTCTATGGTTGCGGCAGCAAAAACTATGCGGAAAAGAACACTGCCTACTTCATCGGCGCGTCCGGACCTTTGACGGGATCCGCAGCGACCTACGGCAATGCGGTGAAAAACGGCGCAAACCTTGCGGTGAAAGAGATCAACGCACAAGGCGGCGACCAGTTCAAATTTGAAATCTACGACGACAAGGCGAGCACCTCTTCTGTCGGCACCAACTTTGCAAACCTCTATGAAGCGGGTATGCAAGTGGCGCTCGGCGCAGTTACGTCGGGATCTTGTCTCGAATTCAAAAATTACGCAAGCGACAAGGGAGTGTTTTGTCTTTGCCCATCCGCAACGGCAGACGACGTGACCAAAAACAATACGAATATGTTCCAGATGTGCTTCTCTGACAGCAACCAAGGCGCGGTTACGGTGGAATGGATGAAAAATGAAAGCGGAGAAAGAAATGTCGCCACTTCCACTCGCATAGGCGTTTTGTATTGCAGCAACGACGCATACAGCACGGGCATCTACAACACTTTCACGGCGGCGGCAAAGGACGCGGGGTACACAATCTCGGCAACAGCGTCTTTCACCAACGACGCAGAGGGCAATCCCCCGACGGATTTCAGTTCGCAGGTCGGCATTTTGAAAGATTGTCAATTCATTTTTATGCCAATCTATTACACTCCTGCGGCAACCTTTATGGAAGCGGCTCAAAAGAGCACCATGTCGAGTGACGCAATCTTTTTCGGATGCGACGGCTTTGACGGAATCGACACTATGAATGGCTTCAACATCAACTCCATCAAGCAAGAAGTGTCCATGCTTTCTCACTTCAACGCCAAATCCGACAGCGCAAAGAGCAAAGCCTTTGTCGAAGCATACCAAAAAGAATACGGCTCGACCCCCAATCAATTTGCCGCTTCGGCATACGATTGCGTGTATGCCATCGCAAAAGCGATTGCAACGGCAAAACAAAACGGCAAAGACGTTCCTCTCGGCATTTCCGCAAAAGATATGTCTGCAATTTTGAGAGAAACACTCACGAGTGCGGACTTCTCTTTTGACGGTGTCACCGGCAATCCTATCCACTGGAACGAGGACGGAACAGTCAATAAAACCGCTCAAAAATTTGAAATAAAAGCGAAAACCGCTTAATAAACGAACGCTGTCAAGGAAAAATGTCCTTGGCAGCGTTTTACTCGACTTCGGAGAAATATAAATGAATTTTTTGATCACTTTCATCAACGGATTGAGCCTCGGCGGCGTGTATGCAATGATTGCGCTGGGCTATACCATGGTCTATGGTATAGCAAAACTGCTCAACTTCGCGCACGGTGAAATCATTATGGTGGGCGGCTTCACCCTGTTGTTTGTCTTGAACGCCACGGGCGTGACCGTCGTGTCGATAGCGGTGGCGGTCGTTGCCGCGATGGCGGTGGGAATCATCACCGAACTTTTGGCGTACAGACCTTTGAGAGGCGCGTCGCCTCTTGCCGTGCTTATCACCGCAATCGGCGTAAGTTATCTTTTGAGAAGCATCGCACAACTTGCATTCGGCACAGAGCCTCGCTATGTCAAAATCGATCTCGGCACCATCCAATCGGGCGACTTTGTGATGAGCGTAGGCACTCTTGTCACGCTTGCGTGCGCGACCGTCGTCATGATTGTCCTCACTCTTTTCATCAACAAGACGAAAACGGGAAAAGCAATGGTTGCGGTGTCCGAGGACAAGGGCGCAGCAATGCTGATGGGCATCAATTCCAACAAAATCATAATGATCACGTTTGCAATCGGGTCTGCGCTTGCCGGGTTTGCGAGTTTTTTCATAATCCTCAAAAATCCGTTTTCGGTGAGCAACACAATGGGCGCGATGCCCGGCATTATGGCGTTCACTGCGGCGGTCATCGGCGGCATCGGCTCGATTCCGGGAGCGATGCTCGGCGGACTGCTTTTGGGGCTTATCGAAACTTTTTCAAACTCTATCCCCGAGCTTAGCCCGTTTACCGTCGCCATTGAATTTGCGCTGTTGATTTTGATTCTTATCATCAAACCCACAGGCATTTTGGGAAGAAAAAAGAGGGAAAAAGTATGAAAGAAAAAATCTCGTCTTACTTTTCCGCCGTCAAGAAAAGTTTCAAACTCAAAAACTTTGTCACCTACATCGTTTTTGTCATAGTAATCGCAATTCTCCTTCCGTTGTCCGCAACCGAATCGCTCAGTATGAGTTCGTCGTTTTTGCTCGAACAAATCGGCTGTGCGATTATCGCAGCAGTGTCGTTGAGCCTTGTCGTCGGTTTTTTGGGAGAACTCTCTTTGGGTCACGCAGGTTTTGTGAGTATCGGCGCGATTTTCGGCGCGACGTTCCAAAACAGCGTCTATCCCGAATTGTCCGAGGCATATCCCCTTTTGGCACTGATAATCACAATGCTTATCGGCGGACTTATCGCCGCGATTTTCGGTTTTATCATAGGTCTTCCGGCGCTGAGATTGAAGGGCGACTACCTTGCAATCGTCACTTTGGCGTTTTGCCAAATCGTGCAGACGGTGTTTGAGCAAATTCCGTTTTTCGGCGGAGCAATCGGAATTCAAAATGCGATGAGATACAGTTATTCCAAACTTTATCCCGTCATATTTATCGTCGCCCTGATCTGCATAATATTGATCAAAAACTTCATACGAAGCAAGCACGGCAGAGCGGTCACCGCAATCAGAGACAACGAAATAGCGGCGCGCGCAATGGGGGTCAACGTTTCCTTCTACAAAATATTCGTGTTTGTGCTGTCCTCCTTTATCGCAGGCGTTGCGGGCGTTTTGATCGCGGCGACAAAAAACTCGGTTGCGGCAAACACTTTCACCTACAACTACTCGATTGACATTTTGGTCATGGTGGTTTTGGGCGGAATGGGCAACATCAACGGAAGCATCATCGCCGCCACCCTCATAACGTTCTTGAACGTGCGCCTCAACCATGTGTTCTCGGGAGATCTCGCCGCAATCAAAAACATTGTCTACGCGCTGATTTTGGTGCTTATCGTCATATATACAAACGCGCCCAAACTCAAACCTTTCCGTGAAAAATACAATGTTGCGACGCTTGGCGCATTGATAAAGAACACCATAACTCAACGCATAATGAAACGCACCGAAAAAGTCGACCCGTCAAAGGAGAAAGACTTCGACGCGGACTGGTCCAAAATCCCCACAAAAGTCGATATGGACGAGGTGCTTTCCCTCGACGTTTTGCCCAAGAATAAGGCGGACGACGCACAGACGCAAGGAGACGAAAATGAGTGACATAATCTTAAAAACAGAAAATCTCGGAATTTCGTTTGGCGGTCTGAAAGCCGTCGAGGACGTCAACATAAACATACAAAAAGGTCTGACCTACGGTCTTATCGGACCCAACGGCGCAGGCAAAACCACAGTGTTTAACCTCATCACCGGCGTGTACAAACCGACGGCGGGAAAAATCTTTTTGGCAGACGAGGACATCACCGGCAAAAATCAGGCGGAAATCAACAAAAAAGGCATTGCGCGCACCTTTCAAAACATCAGATTGTTCAACAATATGAGCGTTGTCAAAAACGTTATGGTCGCGCTTGCAAATCAACCCGAATTTAAGTGCAATATCGCGCAGAGCCTTTTGAGGACTCCAAAGTTTTTCAACACGGAAATCGCAATGCGAGACAAGGCAAAGGAGTTGCTCGATACGTTCGGACTGCTCAATGAGCGCAATCAACTCGCCTACAACCTCCCCTACGGAAAACAGAGGAAACTCGAAATCGCGCGTGCGCTCGCCACAAATCCGAAACTCCTGCTTTTGGATGAGCCTGCCGCCGGCATGAATCCGCACGAAACGGCGGAATTGATGGACACCATCCGTTTTGTCAAAGACAAGTTTGACATCACCGTTCTTTTGATCGAACACGATATGAAACTCGTCGGCGGCATTTGCGACGAGATCACGGTTTTGGAATTCGGAAAAGAGTTGCTCTCGGGCAAAACTTCCGACGTTCTCAACGATCCGCGCGTCATCAAAGCATATTTGGGGGACTGAAAATGGCATTACTCGAAGTCAAAGATCTCAAAGTCAACTATGGGCTTATCACCGCCGTCAAGGGCGTTTCGTTTGAAGTCAACGAGGGCGAAATCGTCTCGCTCATCGGCGCAAACGGCGCAGGAAAAACCACCATTATGCAGGCAATAAGCGGACTTCTGCCAAAGTCGGGCGGAAGCGTGTTTTTCGACGGCGAGGACATAACGCATCTGCCTGCGCACAAGCTCATCGCAAAGGGCTTGACGCAAGTTCCCGAAGGGCGCAGAGTCTTTCAAGAATTGAGCGTCAAAGACAACCTCTCTCTCGGCGCATATTCCGTCAAGGACTCCAAAAAGGTTAAGGAAGCGTACGAAAAAGTGTACGAAATCTTCCCTTTATTGAAGGAAAGATCCAAGCAAGTGAGCGGCACTCTGTCGGGAGGCGAACAGCAAATGCTCGCCGTTGCAAGAGCGTTGATGTCAAGCCCCAAAATGCTGCTGCTGGACGAGCCGTCAATGGGATTGTCGCCGCTTTTGGTCAACGTCATCTTTGACGTTATCAAAAGCATAAACGAAGCAGGCACAACCGTGTTCGTCGTTGAGCAAAACGCCCAAAAAGCACTGAAAATCGCAAACAGAGCCTATGTGCTTGAAACAGGACTTATCTCCCTCGAAGGCACCGGGCAAGACCTCTTGCAAGACGAAAAAATCAAAATCGCATATTTGGGCGAATGATGCCCCTATCTCACAAACGCTTTTTGGCAAATTACTACCGCGCGCACGCAAATATAGCCAACCGCCGCAAACAAAGCCTGCCGAAACCTTGCAAGGAAACAAAAATCAAAATTTTACAACAAAGGGATTTTGCAACGACATATGAAAAAGGACTGCGTTTTGCAGTCCTTTTCCTTTGCGCTTTTAAACTCAACTAAACTGAACCGTAACCGATCCCGTTGTCAAAGAATTTAAAAATTTAACTGCGATATAATAAGTATTTCCCGCTGTCATAGAGTATGAAATTAAGAAATTGTTTCCGTTGCCACCGTCATCATTGTATGTTAATGACGATTTGGACGAGTTGTAAAGCGTTGCGTATGTGTCACCGCTTCCGGTTGACTGAATGGTATACGTTCCGCTTGTAGTTGGACGGAACTTGAAATACACGACTTGTCCGCCCGTTGTGATGTTGACGGTGTAACTGTTTCCGTTGCTTGCCGAAATAGCACTATCGAACGAAGAACCGTCCCCCTCTACCCATTTTGCATAGAGAGTGGTATTATCCTTGCTTGCATACGGCGCAGTGGCAGGGTTGCCCTCAAACGACGAATTATCATACCAACCGACAAAAGCGTAGCCTAATCTACTGCTCAGCGTGGGAAGACTGCCAAGATACACCGCCGTTTGCGACGGAATGGTTTCGTCACAATTTGTGACAAACGTATAAGTTCGAGCCTTGCCGTCATAATCGCAAATCAACGTTGCGCTTGTTAAATAAGAGTTGTAATACCCGATTGAAATATTATTCCATTGTGTGCTTGTACCACCGTAATATACGGTTTGCAAGTTTGTACAGTCGCTGAACGCATCACTATTAATATTTGTTACACTATCGGGAATTATTATACTTGTCAAACCTGTGCAACCAGAGAAAGCATCCCAATCTATGCTCGTTACGCCGTCCGGAATCGTTACGCTCGTCAATTCTGTGCAGTTTCTAAACGTGTACGCCGTAATGGTTGTTATTCCGTCGGGAATTATATAATTTCCACGCGGAACTTCACCGTCGATATACAATTTGGCATCAGACGAAACGGCGAGAGGATTGTTATAATTAGATCTAAGCCCAAGCGCACACCAACTTTCCAATGATTCGACGTGAACTTCTTCAATGTTTTTGCAACCATAGAACGCATACTCTCCAATGCTTGTTACGGAATCGGGAATTGTTATTTTGGTTATGCTACTAGGAAATACGCCACCCTCCCACGACGAATAAACACCATCTATCTTTGTGCCGCTTGTTATAACAATTTCGTCGAGAACATTGGATCCGCATTGTTTTGCCACTTTGCTTGCAAAACTTGCAGGCGCAGAAATGGTTTCTATTCCCGTACATCCCGAAAAAGCATTTTCGCCTATATAAGTTACGGAATCGGGAATCGTTACGCTTGTAATCGCACTTCCGCTGTCCATGAACGCTTTATCCATTATGCCGAGCGTTCCGTTGGGAAGAGTTAAGGAATAATTGAACGGCATTGTGCCTTTATAGCCGTAAACGTAGTTGTTTGCAATGACAAGTCCGTCGGGTTGATTGTTGAACCATTCCTCATTGTAGACCGTCTGCGGAATTTTCGTTACGTTTTCGCCTACGATAATATTAGTAAGTTTTGTACAACCGGAGAATATATAGCTGCCGTGCTCTATCTCTGCCGACGCATTCCAATAGACCGTTGTCAGATTTGTGCAATTCTTAAACGCATTTTCTCCGACAAATTCAACGCTTGCAGGTATTGTAATTTCTGTAATATCCAAGCCATAAAATGCCGAATCGCCTATATTCTTTATAGTATCCGGTATCGTCACGCTTGTAATATTTCTACCACGCAAATATCCTATTGATGTAACGGCAGCTCCTTTGTAACTTGACGGAATGATGAGATTGCCGTTCAGTTTTCCCAATGCGTACTCTTTGGCATAGTCCATTTCGTAATCATGATCGGAATAGTTGGGATCGGTGAGCGATACTTGATAAGTTCCGTCATCTAAAAGTTCATAGAAAAACGGGTCGACGTTTGAGTACTTCACCGCTTGCGACGAGCCGTAAAAGCCTGCACTCATTGTTCCGACCGAACATACGATAAGCACGATTGCGGCAATCGTAAGTCCCTTGCGTTGTATTTTTTTCGAGCAAACGATGCAACCTGCCATCATTGCCGCCGTTGCCGCAGAGAAAATAACCTCGAACGCAATAAGCGCTTTCGATGTCGGCTCAAACCAAGCGTAAGGACCTTCGACAAGCATTGTGATCATCAATGCCAACGCCACTGCAAAAAGAACTACGGCAACTGCAAACAATGCGGTTGACGCTTTCCATGCCGGATGTGATGCCTTTTCTTTGAAGCGCTCTATTTTCTGTTGTCTTTCAAGCGCGCGTTGTGCGTGCTCTTGCTCGTGTTGCAATCTCTTTTCTTCGGCGATACGCGCCCTTTCTTCGGGAGTCAATGCAACCGCTTCGCTTACGTCCATGTCAATGCTGTCGTTCGACTTGTTTGCGCAAATCCATTGCTCTTTTTGGAGATTGAGCCAAATTGCGTACACGCCGCAAGTTGCAATCGTGAGCGCAACCCAAAGCACCTGCTTTTTCAAAAGTCCGCTTCCCGTGCCGTCGAAATACATGTGCGAGTCGTCAATAATCGTATGTTCGCAAAGGTAGTCCTCGCGCTTACATTCGACAAACGGTTTTGCAAGACCGAGCGTAAACGCGCCTGCAAAGAACGACGCCAACTTGAAGCCGAAAATAACGCCCGTTTTGCCGTCGTATGACGATTCTCCGCCCTCGTTTCCGTCATAGTGCGTGTGTTCGACAACCCATTTGTGCAGTTTGTCGGCAAGGAAAATCGAATATATGCCGAACGTGACAACGCACAAAAGCATCCAAAGATAATACTTCTTTGCAAGGTCTTTGCCTTTTCCGTCAAAGCTCAATCTACGACCTTTAACGTATGTTTTTGACGCAATAAACCCTTCGTAGTGACATTTGAGCCACGGATACGCAAATCCGAGCGTAACCATGCTCACCCACATCAAAAGGAGTTTTTCGGCAAACAGTTCAAACACCGTCGCCGTGAATCCCGACTTGCCTGCGCCGAGCGCGCCGTTGGTTTGGCTCGCCTTTTTGGCTTTTGCAAGTTCGACTTCCATCGCCGCTTGTTTCTGCTCCATATCAGCAATGCGCGATTTGAGATTTTGCACTTCTTCGTTTTGCCGAGCGTCGCTTGCGCTATGCTCGGGTTGACTCGTCTGCGCTTTCTTCACAAACTTCGCACCGCAACTTTGACAGACCAACAAGTCGTCGTCTTGCGGCAAGATATTGCCGCCGCATTTTGGACAAATCATTTGCTCTCCTCCTAAACAAAAGCAGGTGCTTTGCACCTGCCATTAGATTTGTCGTCAAAATATAACAAGTGCATTTTCTGCTTGAATTTTGCCACAAATTCGAAGTATTACAGTAAAAACGCTGTTGACAGAAATACACTTGTTACCGATAGTAATAAGCGTTTTTACCGTTTCTATTCAAATTTGTGGCATACATATGATAATACACAACTCTCTTTTATGTCAACCACAACTTGCCCAAAACAAAAACGCGCGCACGGCGCGTTTGTGTTTGATATCTTAAACTTTGTATATAAGTTATATCCCTATATTCAACTTGATTCGTTGCTCACTCGATCTCGAAATAGTTGAGGAATGCGATTGTGCGCTTCATTGCCTCTTTGGATATTTTGAGGAATTGCGCGACGGCAAAGGCATGCACCGCCCATTTGCCCTCGCCGTGATAGTGTTCGTACGCAACGCCGAGTTGCCGAAACTTCTTCACGAGGTCGAACGTAAGCACCGCAAGTTTGTCGTTCTCTGCCGAAATTGCAAAAGTCGGCGGAAAATCTTTCGTCACCCAGTTGATTGGCGAAACCTCTTTTTGCAGTTGCTCGCTACATTCCTCGACGGGCGTACCCTTGCAATATGATTGAGTGTAAATGCCTATGTTTTTGAAGCCCGTATGCACGGCTTTGGGGAAGTCGTACACGCCGCAGTTGAGCATAAGCGCGGAGATTTTTTGGTTTTTCGAGCGTTCGTCGAGGTTGAAGTGCGAAGCGTATTCGGGATTGGTGCTTATCGCGCCCGCCATACTGCTCAAATGCGCGCCCGCGCTCTCGCCGCCCACAAAAATATGGTCCATATCTATGTTGTACTCGTCGGCGTGGTCTTTGAGCCAAGCAAACGCTTTGTACACGTTTTGAATCATCTCGGGATGACCGTAAAAGGGCGCGTCCCCGTAATAAAGGCTTGCCACGAAATATCCCGTTTTTTCGCAAAGTTTGGTGGTGTATGCTTCTCTTGTTTCGGGAAGTCCGCCAATCCAGCCGCCGCCGTGAATGTAGATAAACACGCGCGCTTTTTTGTTCCTATCCCTGTCCTTCCTCTCGTATATATCGAGATAAAGGCGTTTGTCGTTTTGGTCGTATCTCAAAAACCTCGTGGTTTTGACCTTGTGCGAGCGACGGAAACTGAAAATTGTGAGCCAGCCCAAAAACTCGTTCTTTGCGTGTCCGCCCGCAACGTAAAGATACTTTGCGTCGTAAGCGGCTTTCTTCGCTTGTTTTTTTGCTTTCTTCTTTGCCTTTGCCGTGATGTCGGCAACGTTCTCTTTGGCAAGCACGAGTTTTGCTTCCCTTTCCTCGCGCTTGATTTTCTTGTCGAGTTCCTCTCGCCTTTTTTCGAGTTGCGCGTATTTTTGGTCGAAAATATCTCTTTTGGCAAGATTGTCGATAGCCGTAAATATGCGTCGTTTCATACGTCCTTCCCCGTGTAAATAGATTCGTGTATTTTACCTTTATATTGCAAAACAAGGTTTTTATCGCATTGTTTTGCAAATATAAACCTTGTTTTCGTGTTTGATATACGCTTTATGCCTTTTCCGCAAACGAGCCATCTTTGGTGTCCTTGACGACGTAGCCGAGTTCGTTTATCTTTGCTCTTATTGCGTCCGCGCTTGCCCAGTCCTTGTTGGCTTTTGCAACCTTGCGTTGCTCAACGAGGTCGAGAACTTCCTGCGGAATATCGCCCTCTTTTGCCTTTTGCTTTTGCTCGTAGTATGCGATGAAGTCCTTTGGATTGCTTCTGAAAAGTCCGAGCAAATCGTAGGTTTTCACAACCTGTTTTGCGTCCGCAACCGCGTCGGAATCGCCCGCTCTCAACTTCGCTCTTATGCCCTTGAATATGCCGAACAAATCCGCAAGCGCCTTTGCCGTGTTGAAGTCGTCGTCCATTGCGCGATCGAAGCCCTCGTCAATCCGCTTGCTTTGCTTGTCGCTCGAAAGACCGCTTTCGTTCACCTCGTCAAGCACCTTGTAAAACTCGTACATATGCTTGTCCGCGTCGGGGAAGAGTTCGTTTGTGATATTGATGTCGCCTCTGTAATTCGTCTGCAAAAGCGCGTACTTTATCGTTTCGGGTTTGTATTCGTCCAGAAGGTCGGAAAGGAGCAAACTGTTGCCGAGCGACTTGCTCATCTTCTGTCCGTTGACCTTGATAAGTCCGTTGTGAATCCAGTATTTTGCAAACTGCTTGCCTGTGAGCGATTCGGTTTGCGCAATCTCGTTTTCGTGGTGGGGAAAAATGAGATCTCTGCCGCCGCCGTGAATGTCTATCTGATCGCCGAACGCCGCTCTGTTCATAGCCGAACATTCGATGTGCCAACCGGGTCTGCCCTTACCCCACGGCGATTCCCAGTATATCTCGCCTTCCTTTGCCGACTTCCAAAGCGCGAAGTCGAGAGGATTGCGCTTGTTTTCCTCATTCTCTATGCGCACGCTCTCGTAAGCGTCTTCGAGCCTTCTGCCGCTGAGTTTGCCGTAGCCGGGGAAACTCTCGACGGAAAAATACACGTCGCCTCTGTCCGTTGCGTAGGCGTGACCTTTCTCTATAAGTTTGGACACGAAGTCTATGATATTGTCGATGTTGCAGGTCGCTTTGAGCCAAATCGAGGGGTCGTCAACCTCGAATTTGCGCATAAGTTTGTCTATGCGATCGATCATCATACTTGCGTATTCGAGAGGCGGTATGCCCGTTTCTTTGGACTTTGCGATGATCTTGTCGTCAACGTCCGTGTAGTTGCGAGCGTAATTGACCTTGTAGCCGATTTTCTCGAAATACTTGCGGATTATATCGTAAATGAGCGCCTGATAGGCGTGGCCGATGTGAGCCTCGCCCGAAACCGTGATTCCGCACGCGTACATATTGATTTGACCTTCGTGAATGGGCGAAAAGTCCTCTTTTTTTCTCGTCAGCGTATTGTAAATTTTCATACGGAACTTTGTCCTTTTATTTATGCGGTTTGTCCGCCTGAGATTTGTTTTGCTCGAATTGAGCCTCGATTTCCTCCGCTTCGGACGGAAGAACGTTGTCCTCGTCGACGGTTATGGAATATCTGCAAGAGCGCACGTTTAGAGCCTTTTCGAGTTCGTAAACTCGCTTGTTGAGCCTCAAAAATTCTTCCATAATAGGGTCGGGAAGAAGAATCTGGTCCATATCCGCAATACGCTTGCCGTCCTGCTTAACCACTCTGCCGGGAACTCCCACAACGGTCGAGTACGGCGGAACGTCTTTGAGCACCACGCTTCCTGCGCCGATTTTGCTGTGCGCGCCGATATGTACCGGTCCTAAAACCTTTGCGCCTGCGCACACCATAACTCCCTCGTCGAGAGTGGGGTGCCGTTTGCCCGTGTCCTTGCCCGTGCCGCCAAGCGTTACGCCTTGATAAAGCACGCAGTTGTCGCCTATTTCGGTTGTTTCGCCTATGACGAGCCCCACGCCGTGATCTATGAATATTCCGCTTCCTATCGTCGCGGCGGGATGAATGTCTACACCGGTCTTTTCCTTTGCTTTGAAGGAAACGTAGAGGGCGAGCGACTTCATACCTTTGAGCCACAACTTGTGCGCATAGCGATAAGCACACAGGGCTTTGTACCCTGTGTACGTTCGTCTTACGATCCTACTGCTCGTGGCGGCGGGATCTTTTTGCATAATGACTTGCAAATCGCGCTTTTTTGCTTCGGAAATTTTCATGTTTTTCCTTGATTATTCCGCGTCTTTATCCTTATTTTCGGAAGGAGCGTTTTCTGCGGATTCGCCGTTTTCGCCTTCGGGTCTGTTTATCTTTGACGAGAACAGACTCTCGCCGCTCGACTCTTGACCGAACAAAGCGTTGATTTCGTCTTCGTAGATGGTTTCCTTCTCATAAAGAGCCTTGACCATTGCGTCCATAATGGGACGATTTTCTTTCAATATATTCAGAGCGACCTGATATTGCGTATCGATTATGGTTTTGACTTCCTCGTCGATTTTTGCCGCGACTTCCTCGCTGTAATTGAGGTGCGCCTGATAATCTCTGCCGAGGAACACTTCTTCGCTCGTGCCGAGATACATATTGCCGATAGATTCGGACATACCCCACTCGGTGACCATACGTCTTGCAAGTTGCGTGGCTCTTTGAATGTCGTTCGACGCGCCCGTCGAGATATCCTTGATGACGATCTCTTCCGCCGCGCGTCCGCCGAGCATCATTGCGATGTCGTCGAGCAGTTTGCCTTTTGTCATATGGTTGTCGTCGTTTTCGGGAAGGGTTATGGTGTAGCCCGCCGCCATACCGCGAGGTATGATACTCACCTCGTGTACGTCGTCGCAGTGCTTCATACGTTTTGCGACGATTGCGTGACCGCTCTCGTGATATGCGGTGATACGCTTGTCGGACTCGGTGATAAGACGAGATTTCTTTGCAGGACCTGCCATAACTTTGTTGACAGCCTCGCTGATATCCTTCATCGTGATAACCTTTCTGTTTGCTCTCGCCGCCAAAATCGCGGATTCATTGAGGATGTTCTCGATGTCCGCGCCCGTAAATCCGGGGGTGAGCCTTGCAAGCGACTTGAAGTTGATGTCTGCCGCAAGCGGTTTGTTGCGAGAGTGAACTTTGAAGATTTCCTCTCTGCCCTTGACGTCGGGAACGTTGACGTAGATTTGTCTGTCGAATCTGCCCGGACGCATAAGAGCGGGGTCGAGGATATCCGCGCGGTTTGTCGCCGCCATAACGATGATGGAACTGCTTGCCTCGAAGCCGTCCATTTGAACGAGAAGTTGGTTGAGGGTTTGTTCTCTTTCGTCGTTGCCGCCGCCGAGACCTGCGCCGCGTTGACGACCCACTGCGTCGATTTCGTCGATGAAGATGATGCAAGGCATATTCTTTTGCGCCTGGTCGAACAAATCTCTCACTCGCGACGCACCCACGCCTACGAACATTTCCACGAAGTCCGAACCGCTAATCGAGAAGAACGGCACGTTCGCCTCGCCTGCGACCGCCTTTGCAAAGAGCGTTTTGCCGGTGCCGGGAGGGCCTACGAGAAGAACGCCGCGCGGAATACGCGCGCCTATATCCGTATACTTTTTGGGGTGTTTGAGGAAGTCCACGATTTCTTGCAATTCCTGTTTTTCTTCCTCTGCGCCCGCAACGTCGTTGAATCTGACTTTGATGTCGCGCACTTGGTTTGCTTTGGTTTTGCCGAAGTTGAGGGCTTGACCTTGCGCGCCCGCGCTCTTTCTCAACACGACCATAAATATGCCGAAAAGCGCGGCGTAAAGAATGAGCGGAACGAGAATGCTCGAAAGCAACGAACCGCTGGACGGGTCGTCGTATCTTACGGTTACGCCGTCAAGCAAGCCTGCTGCGGTAAATTCCTTGATGACTTCTGAAAAAGCGACTCTGCCTTGTGTGTTGACAAAATAGCCGTAGCCTCTGTCGCCTGTTTTTTGTATGTTGGCAGAATAACTGCCCTCGATGTAAATCGCCTTAATTTCGCCGCGTTTGAGCATCTCTACGAAACTGTCTTCCGTGCCCTGATAGTTTATTTCGGTGGGTCTTGTCAGTTCATACGCGATAACGAACGCGATGACGACGAGAAGTATCACGCCGACGATGATGAGTGTGCGTCTTGTGGTTGGTTTCATCCATCCTCCTGAAATCGACGCGGTGCGACGATTCCGTAATAATCATATATTATGTTCTACATATTATAAAAATTAAATACGAAAAAGTCAACGCAACAAGAAATATTTTGCGTTCCCTGCCGCCGCGCCTTTTGAGTTAGTATGCCTAAATGTTAAAGAAAAACCATTAAAAACGCATTAAACCGCCACTCATTTTTAATATTTTTGGCAAAATACACACTTTGCTCTCTAAAAATTGCCGCATACGCCGCCGAGATTGCCAAAAATCCGCCTTCAATCGCGCCCGTAAAGATATTCGAAAATCTGCACTTATAAGAAGCGCCTTCTCGACCGCTTGCCGCCGAAACGAAGGAAACGACGTTCGACGGGGTTTTGCGAACGCGTTTCCCCCGACGAAAAATCGTTTCTTTCGCCGCTTTCGGTATTAACGAATTTGTTATTCCGCTTGGATTTTCTTCATCTTTGAAAAATAGTTCGCTTCGCCGATGACGAACAGCAATCCTGCCACGACAAACATCGTGATGCCGATGGCGTAACCGACGTTCCCCGGGACGAGAAAGAAGAATGCAAGCCCCACGGAAAACGCAATGAATGCGACCAAAAGGAACAAAATCATTACGTTCATATTGCCGAGTTCCGCAACTCTTTTGACGAGATTTTTGTCTTCCATATCACACCTCCTTTTGCCATATCGTGTGCAAAAATCGGTTTTTTATTCTTTTGAGGACGTGTAAAAATACCGCTCTTTCGCGTTTAGATTTTCGGCGCGCGGCAATAATTAAGCAATGAGAAAAACAAAACGTAAACAAGACGAAATCGAAAAAATCTATATCCCCTCTCAACTTTCCTCTTGCGTTGACGAGTCCGAAAGATGCGGCGAATACGACCCTCTCGCGCCGTTTGTGTCGCGCATGTTCAACGACATAATTGAAAGAGGCGAGCGAGAAATTGTGGTGGTATGCTTCGGCACAAACGCAATTTCGGGCGACGCTCTCGGTCCTTTGGTCGGCACTCTACTCACAAAAAAATACGAAGTTTCCACGTTTGTATACGGCACGGACGAGGCGCAAATCAACGGCAAAAATATGCAAGAATGGCTTGCGTTTATAAGGTCCGTTCACCAAAACGCATTGTTTGTCGCGGTGGACGCGTCGCTCGGAAGCAAAGACAAAGTGGGGCAAATCGTGCTTCGCGACGACGGCGTGTGTCCGTCGGGAGTGACGGGCAAATCCGAGCGTTTCGGCGATATAGGAGTTTTGGGAATAGTGGCTTGCAATCACGGCGATCCTCTCATGCAACTTATGACCGTATCGCCTGTTTATGTTGACAGTTTGGCAAATAAAATAGCGATTATGTTGAAAGCGGCGCTTGCGTGAAAATTTTCACGCGCGCGGTTTTTGTCGTTTTTTGCCGCTGGTTCGGTGATTTTTTGTCGGTTTGTCGTTGACTTTTTTGCCGTATCTTTCCCCTTTTTAAGCCGTTTTCGGGTGCGACCGAACTTTTTTTTATATTTGTTATTGCATATAATTTTATATCGGGTTATAATGTTTATAATCAACATTTTGCGTGTATGCGCGTCGCAAACGCGTGAGGAAGCGCAACGGAAGGTGCAACTATGACGTCGTTTCTATTATCTGCCGACATGCCTTATGCGGACATCGCGTTTTTCGTCGTTGTCGCGCTCGGCTTGATTTTGGGCGTCATACGAGGATTTTCCAAATCCTTCAAGGGCGTATTTCTCTCAATCGCCATTATGCTTGCGGCATTGCTCTTGATATCCCCCACTTTCGATTCGGTGCGCAACTTCGATGTGTTCAAAAAAATGGAATCTTCCATCACACAAAAAATCGAAAGCGGCGACAAGATTTTTTCGCAGCCCATCACCGTGCGCGAAAATGCCGAAAGCGGCGAAAAAGAATATTATGTCGTTGTGTCGAGCGAGGAAGGCACCGCCGAGGTCGAACTTGAAAAGAGTATGGGCGACGGGCTAACATCTTCCCTCAAGGGCAAGTTTGCTCTGTGGCTTGCAAAAAAATTTATTACCGACGACGGTCAGACGATAGGCGGCGTTGCGGGTACGTTTGCGTCCGACATAATTGTTGCGGCGATTATGTTTGTTGCCTACTGCGTTGCACTGCATCTTGTATGCTGGCTTCTTCGCAAGGTATTTGCCAAAATGCACACGTCAGAATCGGGTGTGCTCAAAGCCATCGACCGCACTTTCGGCGCAATCGTGTCGACAGCGTTCGCGCTTGTGTTTATCCTTGTGGTGCTTGCCACTCTCAATGCCCTCAAAGACAAACTGCCGACGGTTGACACCGCTCTTTCGTCCTCGACGATTTGCGGATATTTTTATCAGAACAATCCTGTTGCAAAACTTTTCACCGAAATCTTCGGTTGATAAAACTCGTGTCTGCTTTTTGCAGGCACGTTCATTATTATGAGGTATATTATGAAAGTGCTTCGCGGAACTTTAACTTTCGTTCTCGGTATGGTGATAGGCATCATACTTTTCGTCCTCGCAATCGGCGGCGCGGTTGTCGCCTTAGGCACATCCATTACGGTGGGGCAACTGCAATCCAATTTTACGCAGGAAGGTCCGATTTCTCAAGACAGCGACCTCTACAATCAAACCATTCTCGACGCTGTCAAGAACGTCATTGCCGACGTGCAAGGCTTTTCGTCGGGCAGCGTGTCGTTGCAAACGCTTTATCAGCACTACGGCATTTCGATACTCAACGGAATCAGCGGCATCGACTTCACCACAAAAGCCTTCTACACCACGCCCGTCAAGGATGTGTTGAACGACTTGTCTATTGTCGTCAACTCGTTTACGCTCAACGATATGAGCAAACTTGCCGACATCGATTTTTCTTCTTTCAATCTGCCCATCCTCGACGACAACCTCGACAACAACGTAAAGGGCGCAATTGAGAACATCATGGGTTCGCTCAACGGCGATTTGTCGGTGAGAAAGATAAAGGACAACTTCGGCATCGACATCGGCGTTGAAGACAACAAACTCATCGCGACGTTGCAAGACGTTTCGATGTCCTCTTTCGGCGCGGTGGTGAACGCAATCACCCTCGACAAACTTTTGGAAGTGGATTCCGACACGTTTATCCCCAAGGGCGACAACCTCGTATACCAAAAGGTTGACAGATACGAGGAAGTTTCAAAAGCCGACCTCGCAAACGCAAATTACTCCCCCGCTCTCGGCATCGAAACCTACATTGCGGGCGCAATCGACACCGACGGCGACGGAACGACGGACAAACTTGTCGAAAGAGAACTTCGCTACATCAAAAAGTCCGTAAAGAACGAAGACGGCACGGAAAGCGAAAAATACGTCGTGGACAATTCCTGCTATGGAGAAGACTTCTCCTCCAACGAGAACGAAACGACATTCTATCGCCACGTCGAATACGTCGTTGCGACAAACGCATCGGCAAGCCCGGCAAGCCTCTATATACTCGCATACGCAAATCGCATTGCGACTTTTGCAGGCAGCAACTACACCCTCGTGTCGAAAGGATTCGTGCCCTTGACCGATATTACGTTTGCGACAACGCCGCAAGCCAACGCCAACAAACTGAATATTCAAGCGGTCAAATACAAACTCGAAGACGGAAAATATGAGGATAGCCAATCCTACTATATTATGGACGCAGAAATCACCAAAGACAGTATGCTCCGTACTCTCAACGAGGGCGAAACGGCAGACGGCAAAACGCCGTACTTGTGCATACACAAAGGCACTTCCGCGCAAGTGTTGCAAATCGTGTCCAATATGACGGTTGTGGAACTTCAAAACGCAGACAACCTTCTCGACCAATTCACGATAGGCGACGTTGTCGACACATCGAAGCCCGACACCGCAAAGGCTATCATCGCTCTTAAAGACTGCAAACTCAGCGAAATAGGTGTGAAAATCAACGACCTTAAAATCGACGAGTTTATCGACATCGACGACGATTCCGCCCCGATTATGAAGGCACTCGCAAACAGAGGTTGCACCCTCAAAGACCTCGACACCGTCGCAAACAAACTGACAATCGGCGAAGTTTTGAACATTGAATACGACGTGTACGAGGAAGCGACGGACGGCGCAGGCGCATATGTCAAATGCGATGTGTTTGTCCCCTACAACGCGTACGCACACGGCGAGGGCGTTCAACTTTACGCAAAACAGGCGGACGGAACTTATAGCGAGGTGACGGCGGTTGCGGAAGGCGAAACCGCATACGTCGCTGTTGCAAGATACCGTCTTTACAACGCCGACACCGACGGCGCGGCAACGAGATATAACCTCTCGTCGCAAGGCGCAACGGCTCTTGCGCTTCAACAAATGGCAAGGCGCGGCTACACTCTCGAGGAAATCGGCACCAAACTCAACGATATGTTCTTTGACGAACTCGTGCGCATCGAGGACGGCGACAATATCCTTATGAAATCGCTGTCCAAAAAGGACGCTACCCTCGACAACATAAGCGAAGTCGTGGACACGCTCAAAGTGGACGAAGTCATCGAAATCAACGAACGTTCCTCTCGCCTTATGCGATCCCTCAAAGCGAGAGATTGCCTCGTCACCGAACTCGGCAATATATCCGACCAACTCACACTTGCAGAAACGACCGACATCGCATTCTACAAGTATGAAGAAAACACAAACGGCAAATACGTCAAAGTGGTCGAGGATAAATACGTCTTCTACGACGGCAACGAGTATTTTGAAAGCGAACGCTACTCGAAAGGCGACGATGGCAAGTACAAAGAAGACCCGGACGGAAAATACGCAAAAGCGTTCTACTTCACCCTCTATAACCCCGTAGAGCACAGCGGACTTACCAAATACACGCGCACGACGGACGAAACAGAACTCGGCTATAAGCCGTCGTCTGCGGTGCTTCAACGCATGGCGTATTCCACTCTCGGCGAGTTCTCGGATTCGTTCGGCACACTCACGCTCGGCGACGTTATGGACATCGACGCGGATATCTACGCAAAAGACGAAACCGTCAAGGTCGACACGTCCTATTTCTACTACGACGCAACAAATCGCCTCTTTATGAGACAAGGCGATTCTATCCCCTCGACCGTGACCGACGCACACAAGAACTACAAAGTCGCAGTCGCGGGCACGAGTTCGTCGGTTATCAAACGCCTTGCGTACGTTCCCGTTGACGATTTGTCAAGCGCAATGGAAATCGTGATGAAAGATATGCTTCTTTCCGAACTTGTGGACGTATACGAGTTCTCGACAATCGAGAGTATCGACGCGACCTTTGACAAAGACGCAAGCACGATTTACGAAGACGACCGCTTCATCGTCGGTCAAGTCGGCGTGGAAATCGATTCGGAAGGCAATGAAAAACCCTACACTTTCGTCTATGACGAAACGGGCAAGTATATCGCAAGACAGTACGCCTTTGTCGAAGCAAGCGACACCCTTCTCGATAGCAAAAAACTCGGCACGGTTTCTTTCAAATACGAACAAACAAACTTGCTCTCGGACCTTACATCGGGCAATATTTATTACCGCGGCACAAAGGACGGAACAACATATGTGTACGACAACAACGCCACTCTCTGCGCCTATGTCGCATACAAAAACCCCGATCTTCTCAACACGAACAAAACCACATCCGACAAACTCTACAAGCGCGTTGACGGAACGGATTATACATTCGACACATATAACAATACAGGCGACCTCTACGTCCTCATCAACGGCAAATACACGTTGTACCATTCGTCAAACCTCGCTCACGCAGGCGAAACAATCTACCAAAAACAAGAGGAAACGGACAAAACCTACTATGTGAGTAAATCAACGCCCGGCGTGGTAGGCGATCCGAATTATGCGTATAAAAACGACGTGCTGTATGCAAAACAATACTGCGAAAACATCTATATCAAAGACGCAAACGGCGAATCCGTCATCATAAACGGCAAAGCCGAACCATACGACGCGAGCGTACACGACAGCAGCACCGCCAGATACAAAGTTGTCGTAGGCTACCTTGCACAAACCAACGAAGTGTACAACACCACAAGCGGCACAAGCGGCACAACATCTTACACAAATCCACTTCCCCACGTCGAAGAAAGGGTGACCGTCGAAAACGAAAAGAGCGAGGCGGTGCTTCGTATGATTGCAAGAAAGCAAGTCACGATCGAAAACATCAACGGCGTCATCAAAGAAGCGACGATTTCCGACCTTATGGACGTGACGGAAGGCAGTTTGTTCTACGATGTCAGAGACAGCAAACTCGACGATTTGAGCAGTGATGTCGAAAAGAAATTTTCAACCATGACAATGGGGCAACTCATCTCATATGCAAACATAACGGATCTCGAAGACGGCGTTAAAGAAGTTATCTCGGATATAACGCTCGAAAACTTCTTCCGTAGTCTTACCGTACAAAACGGCATCGCCATCAACCTTGAAAAAGCGTACGGCTACAAAGTGTAACGTCGCTTCAAGCGCAAGCAAACCAGCACAACTAAAAACCCTATCAAAAACACAAAAACGGCTGTTTATCAGCCGTTTTCGTTTTGATTAAATATCCGTTTTTGTAAAATCTTGTATCTTTTTACTTTTCGGAAAGTTCGAGCCATTCCTCTTCCATAGGCGCGAGTTTTTCTTTTAGCGCGGCGATTTGCGCCTCTGTCTCGGCAATCTTGACATAGTTCGTATATACGCTTTCATCGCTGAGCATCACCTCTTGAAAAGCGGCAATCTTCTCGTTTATGACGTTCATTTTTTCTTCGAGAAAACTCATTCTGTGCGCGCGCCTCGCCTCTTCCTTACTTTGTGATATCGGCTTTTCTTTTTTCTTGATTTCGGCGGATTTCCCCTTAATATCATCGCTCTCGCTTGTTGCTTTTTTCGTTTCGTAATCGGAATATTTGCCGTCGAAAAGTTCGATTTTTCCGTCGTTGAAAACAACGAGTCTCGAGCACACTCTGTTGATAAAGTATCTGTCGTGCGACACGGTTATCACCGTTCCCGTGTAGTTTGAAAGCAGCCTTTCAAGCGTTTCTTTGCCGACGATGTCCATATGGTTTGTCGGCTCGTCGAGGATGAGAATATTCGGTTTTTTCCTCAATATTTTGCAAAGCGCGAGCCTAACTTTTTCGCCGCCCGACAAATCGCATATGCGCTTGAAAACGTCGTCGCCCGTGAGCATAAACGCGCCGAGCGCACTGCGCGCCTGCGTGCCCGACAGCATAGGAAACTCGTTTTGGAAATCTTCGAGCACCGTAAGCGTCGAAAAACTCTGCGTCGAGGTTTGGTCGAAGTACCCCACTTGCGCATGAAGTCCGAAAGTCGCGCTGCCGCCGAGCGGTTTAAGTTTGTGAACGATGGTTTTCACAAGCGTGGATTTGCCCGTGCCGTTCTGCCCTATTATGCCGACTTTTTGACCTCTTTTGACAACGGTGTCCACCTCGCCGAGCGGCTTGTCGTAGCCGAAGACGAGTTTGTCGAGAACAACTGCTTTTTCGACCGTTTCGCGTTCGGGTTGGAAGTTCGAGCGGAAAGTTGCCGTATCGAAATCGTTCGGCGTTCCCACTTCGCCTATGCGCTCTATTTGTTTGAGTTTTGCTTGCGCCATTGCGGCTTTGCTTGCCTTGTATCTGAACTTTTCAACGAGCGCGGTAAGGCGGTCTATTTCCTTTTTGCGCATAATCGAGTCTTTGAGAGCCTTGTCGTAGGCTTGCTGTTTTTGCGCCATAAACGAGGTGTAGTTGCCCGCATATCGCTTTGTTTCACCATACTCGATCTCGTATACGACGTTCACGATTTTGTCCAAAAACATACGATCGTGCGACACTATCACGCAGGATTTTTTGTATGCGCAAAGATAGTTTTCAAGCCACTCGATAGCCTCCAAATCCAGATGGTTGGTAGGCTCGTCCAAAAGCAAAACGTCCGGCTTTGACAACAGCAGTTTCAAAAGCGCGATTTTGGTGCGCTGGCCGCCAGAAAACTCGCAAATCGGCTTTTTCATATCCTCGATTGAAAATCCGAATTTTTTCACCGCCGTGAGGTATTCTTTTTTATATGTATATCCGCCCTCTCGCTCGAATTGCTCGCAAAGTCGAGAATATCTTTTCACGTTTTGGTCGCACGAATCCGTTTGTAGCGCAAAAAGCGCGCTTTCCATATCCGCCTCTATGCCAAGTAAGTCGGAATATGCCTCCGAAATCTCGTCGAGCATAGTTTTGGACTTATCGTCGTTGCTCGTCTGCTTTAAAAAACCGATGACGGGATTGCCGCTCGTAAAAACGCCGTACGGCGCGTCGTCCTCGCCCTTTTGGCACTCAACCTCACCCGTCAAAACTTTGAGAAGCGTGGTTTTTCCGCAACCGTTGCGACCGATAAGCGCGATTTTTTCGTTTTCGCGAATGACAAAATCCGCCTGATTAATCACCGGCGTTCCGTCATATTCCACCGCTACGTTAGACACGTTTATTTGCATACCTCGATTTTATCCTATTTTGTAAATTAAGTCCATAAAATCCGCCAATAATGGTTTTAGTAGACAATATTTTGCAAAAATTAAAATATAAATCGGTGTTGCAAAGACAGGATATTGTCGGTTATAATAAAAAAAACGGCGGATGCAAACTATGTCCAAAAAATCGAATTTAATTATAAAAATATCAACTTTTGTCTGTGTTATCCTTGTGTTTTCTACGCTTGCGAGCGTGCTTTTTGCTTGCGATAAAACCAAATCACCCACCCTCTCGGAAGCGAAAATATCGAAGGATACAAAATTCGGCGCAGCGATAATAGACATTTCAATCGAGGATTTCAACAACCTCGGTTTTGCGCTCGGAGATAGTTGCGACATAAGTTTCAGCAATGGATATAAACTCTCGGATGTGCCGTATTTCAACGGATATTATGTCAAAAACGGCGAACCCGTCATCGTGGCGTATCCGTCCAACACCAACGTGCTTGTCACCCTCAACAATGTCGGAATATGGAATACCGCCGCCCTCTCGGATGACTGCACGGTGAGTATATCCTTGAACACTTCTAAAAAACATCTTGCCACCCAACAAGCGCTCGGACAAAGTTATTCTCTTTTAAGAAGCGACTATTCTTCGGACGATGAATTTTCCAATTTCAGGGCTTTGAGCGGCGGAAATCTGAAAGAAAACTTCATTTATAGAGGCGCAAGCCCCGTCGACAACAGCAGAAACCGCGCTCCTTATACGGACGCTTTGCTTAAAAAAATCGCAGTAGACTGCGTGGTGGACTTGGCAGATTCCGAATCGGATATGGCGGCATACCTTGCAGATGAAAACTTCGGCTCGGAGTATACAAAATCCCTATATGAAAACGGCAATATAATCTTGCTGTCGATGGGCTCGGGCTATGCGTCGCAATCCTACAAGGAAAGCGTCGTCAAAGGTTTTGAATTTATGTTGAAACACAAAGACGCAGCGTCATTCTACATCCATTGCATGGAGGGCAAGGACCGCACAGGGTTTGTCTGCGCGCTGATTGAGGCTCTTGCCGGCGCAACGTACGACGAAATGTGCGCAGATTATATGAAAACGTATCAAAACTACTACAAAATCTCAAAGGATAAAACTCCTGAAAAATACAACGCGATCGTTGCGCTCTATTTCGATTCGTTTATGGAATGCCTCTACAACTCATCCGACATCGAGGTCTTAAAATCTGCCAACTACACGCTTGCCGCAACTCAATATCTTCTCGACGGCGGCATGAGCGAACAATCCGTCGCCGCCTTCAAAGCACTCATTTCAAAAAATTAATTTCGGAAGAAGTGTCGAGGCACATAGTGCCGCCGCACAAGTGTGCGGCAGGGGTCAGAGTTTCCAACAGACATAAAAAAAGAAACGCTATCTGCGTTTCTTTTTGGCACGCTTGTATCGGGACGCTCAACACGCGCAATAAAAAAAGAACGCTCTTGCGTTCTTTTTTTGGCGCCTGTTGAGGGACTCGGACCCCCGACACTTCGGTTAACAGCCGAATGCTCTACCGACTGAGCTAAACAGGCATTTGTTTTTCAATGCTTGTTTATAATAATCTTTCCAAGAGAATTTGTCAACGATTTTTTGTATTTATACCCCTCTCTATTTATTATTTTTTGATTGCAATGCGCAAAACGAATTTTGAAACCTTTAATAGTTTTTTAACACTTGTATGTTTTTATAAGGTAACAATTAAGAGTGAGGTGTATGTATGAGTGATAAAGATATGAAAACCTCTGCACCGAAAATCAACACAAGATTGCGCCACAATATTTTGGAAATGCCGAAATGTATTTACAAGGCGAGCGGAATTGTCATTTATGGTAGACGCATAAAAAGTATTGTTTTCACGACGGATCTTGCGATTATCCGAAACTGCGACGCGGACGCGGTTTTTGCCGTATACCCTTTCACCCCGCAACAAGTGATAAGCGACGCGATAATAAAGGCGTCTTACATACCCGTATTTTGCGGTGTGGGCGGTGGCACGACGAAAGGCTTGCGCACGGTTGCGATTGCAAAAGACGTGGAATCGCAAGGCGCGATGGGGGTCGTGCTTAACGCCCCTATATCCAACCTCAACCTCTCTGCCGTCGTGATGGCTGTGGATATACCCGTCATAATTACTGTCACAAAAAAGGACACGGACATATTGTCGAGAATCGAAAGCGGAGCGACTATTCTGAATGTTGCGTGTGCGCAGGACACACCCGAAGTGGTTGCGAGTATAAGACAGAATTATCCGGATATTCCCATAATAGCGTCGGGAGGAAAGACGAAAGAAAGTATTTTGAAAACCATAGAAGCGGGCGCAAACGCAATCACATACACGCCGCCTTCGACGCAGGATTTATTTAAAGAAATGATGCTTAAATACAGAGAAACCTGAAATATCGGGTTTCTCTTGTTTTTATCATAAAAAGTATTTTATATAAACAAATAAACACAATAAAACCGTTATTTTGTAAAAATTTTTATTTTTTTGTGTTTTTCGTTTGGGTGATGGGTCTTATCTATTTGTTTTTATTAAAACGCAATATTGAAAAAATAAAAGTCTTATTTGTATTTGGTGTGATATAATATAGACGGTATGAAAGAAGTTGTCATCGATGCTCTTTTGGATAGTTTGAAAATATTTGCGGTGGTGGTTGTTTTTCAATACATCATTGCGCTTATAGAGCCGAAACTGTCTGAAAAAATATCCCTTAAAGGCAAACTCGCACCACTGATAGGCGTGAGTATTTCACTGTTGCCTCAATGCGGATTCAGCGTGGTCTCAACGGATTTATATCAAAAAAGGCACATAACCGTCGGCACGTTGATAGGAGTATACCTTGCGACGAGTGATGAAGCGTTGCCTATATTTTTAGGCACGCCGGACAAGGCGTTGCATGTATTGCCGCTGATTGCTTTTAAGTTTGTTTTGGGGTTAGTGTTTGGATATTTAATAGACCTTATTCTTTCAAAAAGCAGAAAGAAAGTGGAACATCACGTTGCGCATTGCAACGAAACATATAAGATTAAACTCACCGATTGTGACGGCGCGGAACTTGTTGAAAACAAGGGTGAAAAAAAGACGGATTGTTGTTGCGACGAGTGTAGAGAATGTGGAAAGTTTGAGGAAGAAACCAACAATTTGAAGCAACGTGAAAAAGACTTAAAAAATGAGGACAAGACGGAAAAATCTGGCAAAAAAGAGAAAATCGACAGATTCGTTATCCATCCTCTTCTTCACTCGCTTGAAATATTCGCATACGTTCTCGTGGTGAATCTTATATTCGGCGTAATCGTTAATAAGGTCGGTGAAGAAAATTTAATAACCTTCCTTACGTCGAACAAATACCTTGCGCCGCTGCTTGCGGTTATAGTTGGTGCGATTCCCAACTGCGTTTCGTCCGTCGTAATAAGCGAACTTTACATCATGGGAGGACTCGGATTTGGCGCGACTCTCGGCGGACTTTGTATGAATGCGGGTGTTGCGTTTGTGTATCTGTTTAAGGATGTGAAGCACACAAAAAGAAATCTTGCGGTGTTTGGCGCGATGTTTGTTATAAGTCTTTTTATCGGCTACATTTTTTCGCTTGTGTTCTCATTTTCGAGCCTAAATTTTTGACGATAAACAGGGCTTGTTGATAACTATAAACAAAGGTGTAAACATTGTTGATAACCATACAAAAGATATCAACATATAAAATCAATATGAAAGACAACATATTGCGATGAAAGAAATTTAAGATTGCAAGAGATTGTGGTTGATGATTGATTTTCCACTTGTCAACATCGCTTATTTATGTTATCATTATTAAAAAAATAAACAATAATAATTATATAGGCGGAATATGAAACTTATTTGTCAAGGAAACGAATTGAGCGACGCTCTCGCAAAAGTTGTAAAGGCACTCCCTATTAAGAGAAACAATCCTATTCTCGACGGTGTCAAACTCACGGCGCTTGGCGATACTCTCACCATTTTTGCAACCGATCTCGAACTTGCAATCGAAAAGAAAATCAATGCGCAAGTGCTTATCGAGGGCGAAATCGTCGTGCCCGGAAAACTCTTTGCCGACTACGCAAAAAAGATCGAGGAAGAACAAGTTGAACTTGACGGAACGGACAGTTCAAAACTCATCATCAAATATCTTGACAGTGAACTTCAAATCAAGTGCATGAGCGCGGATGAATATCCCGTTTTCAAAGAAGTTGACACTCAAAACTCTTTCATCATTCTCAAAAAGGAATTGAAAGAAATCATATCCAAAGTTATCTTCAACGTCGCGGTCGACGAGGCAAGACCTTCCCTTCGAGGAGTATGCCTCAACATCAAGGAAGAAGAAGTAGAAGCGGTTGCTTCAGACGGATACAGACTTGCTCTTTCAAAAGCGCAAATCAAAAACAACGGCGTAGTTGACAAAATCATCGTGCCAGCAAAGAGTATGAACGAACTTTCTCGTCTTATCGACGACGGCGAGGAAACAATCACCGTGTATGTTGAGAAAAACTACATTATGGTGGATCTTTTCCATACCAAGATCGTCACAAGACTTATCGGCGAGGATTACATCAATTATGAGAAAATAATTCCAAGCGTGTTTACAACCGAGGTAACCGTTGATAAAAAGTTGTTTGAAAACGCAATCGACCGTGTATCTCTCATCAACCGCGCCGAAAAGAAATCCTACGTCAAGATGGAAATTAAGGAAGATTCCATATCCCTCAACGCACACAGCGACGACGGCGAAATCAACGAAAAAGTCACCATTGGGCTTAAAGGAAAAGACCTCACCATCGGTTTCAATTCCAAATACATCATCGATTGTATGCACGCTATCGACGAGCCGTTTGTGACTCTCAACTTCACCACTTCCACTGCACCGGGGATTATTAAGGGTGAAGGCGACAGATGGTTGTACTTGATTCTTCCCTTGCGAGTTATAGGTTAAAACTGTGCTATTGAGCGAATAACTGCGGCAACGCCCTTTTGCTTACCCGTCACGTACGCACTGTACGTTGGGCGGGTTCACAAAAGGGCGTTTTCTTGTTCTTCATCTCAATATCGCAGTTTTATTAGAGTGTATTGAAAAGCGACTAACTTTGGACGCGATTGACGCAAGTGTAACAATCGCTATTCCGTCACTTCGTTCCTTACAGGCACGACTTGCCTCAAAATCACGTACGCATAAGTACGTTGGGTTTTGATTCAAGCCGTGCCTTTCTCGTTATTCATCTATTTATTGCTGTCTTTATAAGTTTTTTTATATATGGTATTTATTTATATTCAAAAAGCCGCCGTCCGCTTTATAGACTTAAAATATAAGTTTGACTTTTTTGTTAATTAATAATAGAATGAATGTGCCAACCCAAAATAAGCAATCAATAATTTGCCCGTTTCACAATTTTTATATCATTTTAATATCACATTATGTAAATATCACACTCTCTCAGAGTTGATAGTTACATACTATCGTTTTTTACAAACAGAGAGTTTGTATTACGCATAACGTGATATGATATTTGTTGTGAAAAATGGGTTGGCGCTCAAACGAAAAGTATGTGCTATATTTGCCGTTCTCGTTTGAGGGCGGCATCTTATTTTTATAATAACTTACCGCAAAAAATACTATTTTCAAGGGAGTTGCGGTATGGAAAAAAGAGTTATTTTTATAGGTGATAACAATTTAAACAATTTTAGCGTGGTTTTTCACAATCTGTTGCAGAAATTCGACGAAACAATTGAAAAACATATCATCGACGGCTACACGCATTTTATGATGGCGATGTGTACAAAATTCGATCAACTCTCTTTCAATGCCTGCCTAAAAGCAAAACAAAAATATCCGAACATTAAGATAGAAGTCGCTTTTCCGTTCTACCGCGATGACGAAAATGCAGATAAGTTTGACTTTATCCCCTACAAAGATATATCTTTTGCGATTTTCAACACGGATAGAAAGTACTATTATTCGCAAATAGAAAGATGTTACGAAAAAATGATAGATATCGGCGGTTCTATTATTTGCTTCGACGGTAACGAAAAAAGAGACGATGTTTTGGATTTTGTTTTGCGCTATGCGATAGACACAAATATAGAAATTATAAACTTATTCGAGCAGCATGAGGATAAGTCCGGAAAAGGCACGGGAACGGTTGATTTTTTAGAATATATCCCCCGAAAAAACAAAGATAATTGAAAATATCGCGCGCGTATGGTATACTTTTTTTGAAAAGGCGAGAGAAAATGAAAAGCAAAAAACATCAAAAATTATACGAACACTACGTCGACGTTATGGGCAAAGAACCGATTTTCAGTCTGCAACTGAAAAATGACGTTTTGTCCGACGTTGCCGAGCAAATGAAACCCGTCACGACTTACGTTTTCGAGCCGACGGACGAGTTGCCGTTTTGGAAACTTTGCACGATAGGCGCAAGCGATTACGTTATGCCCGAACGTAAAATCGGCTGGGGCAGAAAAGCAAATCGCCGTAACGAATACGTGATGTTCATATCCCCCGAAGTCGAGGTGTCCGACCCCACGGGCAACGAAAACGCCGATACGGGGTGGCTTTTTCTCAACTCTCTGCTGTGGGCAACCGCCGAGTATGCGTTCAACGAAAAGGACAACGTAACCGTTTCGGACACGATAGATATGGGACTTGACGGCAAATATCGCGGCGTCGTGCTACTGCTTCCCGAAGTGTTCAAAACCCCGCGTATAGTGAAGTGTTATATCACAAAAAATCAGTATGTTTCGATATTTCAGGTTATGCCCGTTACGAAAGAGCAACTTGCAAAGAAACTCAAAAAAGGCACTAACGGCATTTACTGGCTTATGGAAGAATTTTACACCCACGACGACGATTACAAACTCGTAAAATCCAAACCCCTCGCCACCCTGTGAAACTATGGAAAACTTAAAAGAAAAACTCGAAAAATATAAAAAAATCGCAAAAAAGAAACCCAAATATTACGTTTCTATCGGCGATTTATATTCTGATGACGGCGATTTCAAAACCGCAACGACGTACTATCAAAAAGCCGTCGACAACGGCGTTTTGGCATATACTGTTCTTGGCGATACTTGGGGCTACCGCTCTCAATACAAAAAAGCGTTCGACGTTTATACGGAGGGTGCAAACAAAGGCGAAGCGGAGTGTTTTGCCCGTCTCGGATTTTGCTATGAAACCG
>CAVBBF010000016.1:0-30980 GCA_963593735.1 Phascolarctobacterium succinatutens | reverse complement strand
AGTCAATCGCGTCAGTGTTGTCCCCCGCTACGCGGTCGCCGTGGGTTCCCTCAAAGTATGCAGAGGGGGAACGACGATAGGGAAAACACATGAGGAAAGGGGAAATTTTAATTAAAGTACACGCCGCTATCCCCCTTTATAAGACGAACAACAAAAAAACAGCGCTATTTGGATGAAGAACGCGACACTCTTATGAAAAACAGCGATAAATCGATGCATAATGCGAAAGCACCCCTTGAATGGCAACCCTAATTTACAATGCGTAAATGAGTTGACAGGCAAGGGGTGCTGTAAGGAACGAAGTGACGGAATAGCGATTGCTACGCTTGCGTCAATCGCGTCCAAAATTAGGCGCGATTTAGCGCTGTTTTTTAGCACATCGTATCACTAAGTTTTCGTCCGCCCAGTATATGTATATGCAAATGTCCGACAGACTGGCAACCGTCCTCACCCTTGTTGGATACAAGACGGAAACCGTTTTGAAGCCCCAATGTGTCGGTGAGCGTAGAGAGTTTTTTGAGGCATTTGGCGAGTGTTTGCGCTTGATTGTCCGTCATCTCGATTATGTTTGCGTAATGCTCTTTGGGGATAAGCAAAAGATGCACCGGGGCTTGCGGATTCAAGTCCTTTATGATGATCATATCGTCGTCTTCGTAGACTTTTGTTGATGGGATATCGCCTTTTACGATTTTGCAAAAAATGCAGTTGTCCATATCGATTTCTTCCTTTAATTATTTTACGGTGTCGTCTGCAACGCCGTCGAGATAGATGTGAGTGGGCGTGATAAGGCGGATTTCGTTATGCGCGCCGTTTTTCGAGTATACTTTGACATAGTTCGGGGAATGTCCGCACCAAACGCCGCGATTTTGCGTTTCAAACAGCGCGTTTGCAGGCATACCGATTTGCTTGTTGAGATAGTTGCGCACAAGTTCGTGCTTGACTGCGCTCATACGCTTTTGACGATCGAGCACCACCTCGGGCGGCAGTGTGGGCATACGCCCGGCAACCGTGCCCCGTCTCGAGGAATACGGAAAAACGTGGATATCGGCAAATCCGACTTTTCTTGCAAAAGCAATGCAGTTTTCAAACTCTTCCTCCCCCTCGCTCGGAAAACCGACGATGATGTCCGTCGTAATCGCCGCGTCGGGATAGTATTCTCTGATAAGTTGCACCGCCGCATGGTATTGGTCGCAGGTGTAGTGTCGATTCATCGCTTTAAGCACTCTGTCGTCGCCGCTTTGCAATGACAGGTGGAAGTGCGGACAGAATCTCTTTATGCCCTTCGTCGCGTCCAAAAACTCTTTTGACACAACGCCCACCTCGAGCGAGCCGAGGCGCACGGCAAAATCGTACTTCGAGAGCGTCTTCATAAGTTCGGTGAGCGATGAACCGTTGTCTCTGCCGTATGCGGAAAGGTTTATGCCGGTGACGACCACCTCTTTTGCGACGTTTTGCACCTCGTCGAGTTCTCTTTCGATACTCTCGATTGCGCGCGAGCGACTCCTGCCTCTGACGTAAGGAATCAAGCAATAACTGCAAAAGTTGTTGCAACCGTCCTGAACCTTGATAAAATGCCTTGTGCGAAGATTGACTATTCCGTCGTTGTCCTCAAAAACCGAACTAATATCGAACTTATCGGGAACGATTTTGTCGAATTGCGCTTCTTCGCCCTTAAATTCCGATACGATTTTTCGAGCGAAATCGAGTTTTCCGTCGCTGCCCGATATGTATTGAACGTTGTTTTTTGCAAACTGCGAAAAATTGTTTTGAGAAGCGCAACCGCACACGAAAATCTTTGCGTTCGGGTTGACTTTGAGTATTCTCGTCACCGATTGACGAGATTTTTTCTCGGCTTCGGCGGTTACGGCGCAAGAATTTATGACGTAAACGTCTGCAAATTCAAGCCCTTCTGCAATCTCGAAGCCTGCATGCTCGAAAATTGCGAGCATTGCGTCCGTGTCGTACTGATTGACCTTGCAACCAAGCGTAAACACTGAAATTTTGGGAAGTTTGTCACTCATAATCAAGTTCCCCCAAAGCGTCCAAAAGCAGCGCGGATGCCACAATCGAGGCGGTTTCCGCACGCAAAATACGCCTGCCGAGAGTCACGATTTGCGCGCCCGATTCCTTTGCGATTTGCGCTTCTTCGGGGGTAAAACCGCCCTCTGCGCCCACAATCAAAGCAATCTTTTTGCCGCTCAAATCGCAATCTTTTATGCGATTTTTCTTTTCGTTCTCATAGGCAAACAGCACTTTGTCGAAATCGCCAAACGACTTTATTACGTCTTGAAAATCGCAAAGGTCGCCCACCCTTGTGAGATATGCCGAGCCGCACTGTTTTGCGGCTTCGAGTGCGATTTTGTCCGCCCTATCCTTTGCGAATTTGGTTTCCGCTGTATTGCTCGACAGAAACGGACGAACCTCGTCAATTCCGAGTTCGACAGCCTTTTGAATTGCAAAATCGAGTTTATTGTTTTTCAAAAGCCCTGCAAACAGCGTGACGTGCACCCTCTTTTTGTCCTGCACTTTCTCGTCGTCCACCGACAAAATCGCTCTGTCGCGGTCGATTTGCTTTATCGTGCAGTATCTTTCTATGCCGTCGTTTGCGCACACTATCGCTTTATAGCCCGTTTTGTAGCGAAGGACTTTTGTCATATGCAAAAACTCGTCGCCAAAAACGACAATTTCACCGTTTGCGCCGATGTCTTGCGGATTGACAAAAAATCTTCTGATTTCCATATTCTAATTGGGTTAATTTTGCTTTTGTTTAAGTTTGAGAGCGCGCCAGTCGTCCATTGCCATTCGCTCGACAATCTCATAGCCCGCTTCTTTGTAACATTGTATCACTTCGTCGAGTCTTGTGTCAATGATACCCGACAACACGATAGTTCCGTTTTGGCGCAAGTGCTTGCCTATGCTCTTTGAAAAGCGCATAAGTATGTCGGCGGTGATGTTCGCAAATATGAAGTCCGCTTGTTGGTCGCCTTCGAGCAAATCGGCTTTTTCGATTGTCGCATCCACTTTGTTGAGTTCTGCATTGCGCTTTGCAAATTCCACCGCTTGTTCGTCGATGTCGCACATATACACGCTTTTTGCGCCGCAAATCTTTGCCGCAATGCCCAAAATGCCGCTTCCGCACCCAACGTCGATGATGTCTTTGCCCTCAACGTCCATAAGTTCGAGGCACATTCTCGTCGTTGCGTGCGAGCCGGTGCCGAAAGCCATTCCGGGGTCGAGGCGCATAATCTTTTCGCCCTCGCTCGCCTTATACTCTATCCAAGTGGGAACTATTGTTATATTCCTTGTTTTTATGGGATTATAGTACTTTTTCCACTCATTTTCGTAGTCGGCAGCATCGATTTCGCCAAGCAGTATTTCGCCGAATTGCACGCCGTTTTTCTTCATTTCTTCGAGATTCGCTTCAAGCGCGGCGAGAAACTCTGTGTCGGTCGGCTCGTACATCGTGGAAACCTTGACGATTTCGCTTTGTTGCAATACGCTTTCGTCGACGTAATCCCAAATAACGTCGCTTTTTACAAGGTCGAGATAGTCTTGTTTGTCCAAAATAGAAACACCGCCCGCACCTGCGTCAAACATTGCTGACGAGATGAGGTCGGCATCGTTATGGTTTGTAAAAACCGTTATCGTTTTGTATTTCATTCGTTATACTCTCGCATTTGAGTGGCTTAGATTGCCGCTTTTGTGTGGTTTGTCTTATTTTGCCTTTTCGTCGTACGCTTTTTTTTGCGGATATTGTTTCTTTTGATCGGAAATCTGATCGAAGCGTTTGAGGAATTCTTTTTGTTCCTTGCTCACGCTCTTTGGAACTTCGACGACGACCTTGACGAACATATCGCCCTTTCCGTTGCCTTTGAGTTTCTTTATGCCGTAATTCTTGATTGTAAACACTGTTCCGCTTTGCGTACCTTCTGGAATTTTAACCTCTTTATTGCCGTAAAGCGTAGGCACTTCGATAGTCGTGCCGAGCGTTGCGTCCACGATGGAAATAGGCACTTCGAGCAACACGTCGAATCCGTTTCTCGAAAAGAGTTTGTGCGGCGCGACTCTGACTTCGACGTACAATCCGCCTTTTTCGCCGCCGTTGGAGCCTGCGTGACCTTCGTTGTCGTATCTGACTCTTTGTCCCGAATCGATACCGGCAGGAATGTTCACCTTGACTTCGCGCACCTTTTCAAAGCGACCTACGCCGCCGCAAGAGGTGCATTTGTCGGTGATGATCTTGCCCGTGCCGTGGCAGGAGGGGCAAACGCCTTGCGTGCTGACTTGACCGAACGGAGTGCGTTGAGTCATAGTCACTCTGCCGCTACCCTTACATTGCGAGCAAACCTTGAACGCCGTGCCGTCCTTTGCGCCCGTACCTTTGCAGTCGGGGCAATTTTCAACTCTCTTGACGTTGACTGTCTTTTGAGTGCCGAACGCCGCTTCCTCGAATGTGAGCGTTACGCCGACGAGGATATCCTGGCCTCTTTGAGGCGCGTTTGCGCGTTGCGCTCTCGACGAGCCACCGCCGAATCCCGAAAAGATTGACGAGAATATGTCGTCCATATCGAATCCGAATCCGCCCGTGCCGCCCGAGAATCCGCCGAATCCAGCGCCTGCCTGCGGTCCGTTTTCGTCGCCGTAGGTGTCGTATGCCGCACGCTTTTGAGGATCGGAAAGCACTTCGTAGGCGTGGTTTATATCCTTAAACTTCGCCTCTGCGTCCTTCTTTTCCTGCTCGCTTGCCGAAACGTACATATCGGGGTGATATTTCTTTGCGAGCTTACGATAGGCGAGTTTCAATTCGTCAGCCGTAGCCGTCTTTTCAACGCCGAGTATTTCGTAATAATTTTTTGCTGCCATAATCTATTCTTCAACCCTATCGGGTTGCCTTTATTCGTATTTGGGTGCTTTTGCACGTTATCTCGATATATCTTGATAAAATCGAGATTTCTTTTTATACGTCTCGGCGCAACGGTTGCCCGTTGCGCCTCGATTCGTTATTGTTTGGACATTTATCAGTCAACCGTTCCGTCTACGCCGCCGTCCGGATTTGCGCCGCCTTGGAAGTCCTCGGGATTGATGCCCGCTTGCTTTGCCGCTTCTGCCGCCGCTTCGGGGTTTTGTTGATAGAACTTCGTGAAGATGGGGTCTGTGACTTTTGTCAATTTCTCTACAACCGCTTTCACGTCATCCTCGCTCTCTGCTTTTGCAAGTTCTTCGGTTGCGGTCTTTGTCGCTTCGGTGACTTGCGTCTTGTCTGCTTCTTCGAGTTTCTCGCCGTTTTCGCTCACGAATTTATCGACTGCGAAGATAAGTTGTTCTGCGTTGTTCTTTGCGTCCACGACCGCTCTGCGCTTCTTATCCTCCTCTGCGTACTTCTCTGCGTCTTTGACAGCGGCGTCGATGTCCGCTTCGGTGAGGTTGGAAGACGCGGTGATGGTGATGGATTGAGATTTGCCAGTCGCCTTATCGCAAGCCTTGACGGATACGATGCCGTTTGCGTCGATGTCGAAAGTGACTTCGATTTGCGGGATTCCGCGCGGTGCGGGTGCGATACCGACAAGTTCGAATCTGCCGAGAGTCTTATTGTCGCGAGCAAATTGTCTTTCGCCTTGCAAAACGTGAATGTCGACTGCGGTTTGATTGTCTGCCGCCGTGCTGAACACTTGCGATTTGCTTGTAGGAATGGTGGTGTTTCTGTCGATGAGTTTGGTGCATACGCCGCCGAGCGTTTCGATGCCGAGCGACAACGGCGTTACGTCGAGCAAGAGCATATCTTTCACTTCGCCTGCGAGAACGCCGCCTTGAATCGCCGCGCCGAGAGCCACGCACTCGTCGGGGTTGATTCCCTTATACGGGTCTTTGCCTGTGATGCGTTTTACGGATTCGTACACTGCGGGAACACGAGTGGAGCCGCCGACCATAATGACCTTTGCGATGTCGTTGTAACTGAGTCCTGCGTCTTTGAGCGCTTGTTGCATAGGACCTTGCGTTGCCTTGACGAGGTCTTCAGTGAGCGAATCGAATTTTGCTCTCGTTAGTTCCATATCGAGGTGCATAGGCACGCCGTTTTCCATTGCGATGAACGGAAGCGAAATCTTCGCTTTGGTCACGCCGGACAAGTCGATCTTTGCCTTTTCTGCGGCTTCTTTGATACGTTGCATTGCCATCTTGTCTTTGGTGAGGTCTACGCCGTGTTCTTTCTTGAACTCGCTCGTGATCCAGTCCATAATGCGCTTATCGAAGTCGTCGCCGCCCAAACGGTTGTTACCTGCGGTTGCGAGAACTTCGAATACGCCGTCGCCGAGTTCGAGGATAGAAACGTCGAACGTGCCGCCGCCGAGGTCGAAGATGAGGACTTTCTGATTCTTGTTCTCGTCCTTATCGATGCCGTAAGCGAGTGCCGCCGCCGTAGGCTCGTTGATGATACGTTTCACTTCCAAGCCAGCAATCTTACCTGCGTCCTTGGTTGCTTGACGTTGAGAGTCCGTGAAGTATGCGGGGACGGTGATAACCGCTTCCGTAACCTTTTCGCCGAGATACTTCTCTGCGTCGTTTTTGAGTTTGGTCAAAATCATTGCCGAGATTTCTTGCGGCGTATATTCTTTGCTTTCGATTTTAACTTTATAATCGGAGCCCATCTCTCTCTTGATGGAACTTACGGTATGTTCGGGGTTTGCGACCGCCTGACGTTTTGCGATTTCGCCGACGAGTCTTTCACCGTCCTTTGTGAACGCCACGACGGACGGAGTCGTTCTCATACCTTCGGCGTTGGGGATAACCACCGCTTCACCGCCTTCCATAACTGCTACGCACGAGTTTGTCGTACCAAGGTCAATACCGATAATCTTTCCCATATTATTTCTCCTTTTCCCGCTTTGACGGGAAGAAAACTTATTTTCTTTATATTTTTATGTTTTCGCATTGCTGCGGAAATGTCTTATTATTTATTGTTTACCGTTTACGGCTTATTGTTTTGCTCTACGCTCTTTGCTCACTCTTCCCAGTATCCGACTTTTACGCTTGCGGGTCTTAAAAGTTTCGTTCCGAGCATATATCCTTTTGCAAGCACTTCGACCACTTTGCCTTGTTTCTGTTCGTCCTTTACTCTTTCAACCGCGCTCATAAACTTTGCGTCAAAGTCTTTGTCTATTGCGTCCACTTCGGTGAGCCCGAATCCGCCGAGCGCGCCGAGAATCTGACTTTCCATCATATTGAATCCCGTAAGAGCCGCTTCGTCTTTGACATACTTTCTTGCGAGATCGCAGTTGTCGAGCACCGAAAGCATCTTTTCAATCACTACGGATTGTCCGAGTTGCTTCATATCTTCGGCAATGGAGTTGTTGCGCTTGCGATAGTTGTCGAAATCCGCTTGCAACCTTTGAGTCAAACCTTTGCAGGTTTCAGCCTCTGCGATTGCCTGTCCGAGTTTTTCTTCGAGTGCGGCGATGTATTCCTCGTCGCTAAGCCCCTCGCGATCGATCTCGAAGCACTTGTTGTCGTCCTCTTTGACTTCCGCCTCTACTTGCTCGTCGTTTTTGCTTTCGACTTTATTTTCGTTTTTGTTTTCGTTTTTATCTTTGTTTTTCATTTTAGTCCTCGTTGTCCTTTTTGTCTTTCACCACGCTCGCGATGGTTTTCTTCATACAATCGAGCACGCCGATAACCTTTTTGTAGTCCATACGTTCGGGACCTATAACGCCTGCCTCGCCGACCACATCGTCGCCCACTTTGTAGGAAGCCGTGATGATTGCGCATTTGTCAACGCCTCTCTCCTCTTTGCCTATTCTCACCGAGAACTCGATTGAGCCGTCCTCGCTCGAAAGCAAGTCGCCGATGTTCTCTTTGTCGGATATGACCGAGAGGAAGTTTTTTGCGTCCTCGACGTTGTTGTATTCGGGATAATCGAGCATTTTGAGCGCGCCTTCCACAAATACATTCCTGTCGCTATGCTCTGAAAGGTATATGCGAAGTATTCCCAGCACGTCGTCGAGTATGTCCTCGAAGCCTTTGAGTTCGACGTCGATTTCGGCAAGGTCGAATCTGTCCATATCCTTGATGTTTCTGCCTTGAAAAACCTTGTTGAGAACTTTGGTCGCCGTGTCGATATATTCCGCTCTCACGTCCTTAGGAACGTCAATCGCCTTGTCGGCAATCATTCCGCTGTCCGTGACGATAAGCACGACCGCCTTGCCGGTTTTGAGCGGCACGAGTTTGATCTCCTCGATAACTACGTCCTGCGCGTTCTTTTCCACGATAAACGACGTGTAATTAGTCGCGTCGCTTATTATCTTCGCCGCCTCTATGGACATATCTTGGATTTTGCCGAGTTTGTTCATAAATCTGTCGCGAATGAGCGCGGTTTCTTGGTCGGTGAGCATATTGCCCTCAAACGAACTTATGCTTTCGACGTAGAACTTGTAAGCGTCTTTGAGCGGTACGCGTCCTGCCGACGTGTGCGGTTGTTCGATATATCCGAGTGCTTCGAGCGCGCTGAGCTCCGCCCTCACGGTCGCAGAACTGACTTCGGGCAAATACTTGCTTTGGATATCCGAACTGGACACCGGTTGTCCCGTAGATATATACAGGTCAACCAATGCGTGCAATATTCTTTTTTTCCTTTCAGTCAATTCTTTTCCCATGACGTGTTTCCTCGCTATGACTTTTAGCAGTCTTTCGCTTTGATTGCTAACAGTATATGTCCTCTTTTGCTAAATGTCAATACTTTTAGCACAATTTTTTTGCTTTTTTTGTGATTTTTTTTTTATTTTTTAACTGCTATTCCGCTCTCGCGCCTTGCCGCTTTTTGCGGACGATATTGTTCTGAATTTATATTGATTATAATGAGTAATAAAATATATAAACATACTAAAAAAGCGCGCATAGGCACTAATGAATAAATAAAATAGAATTAATTATATTGCTTGTTTTGAGAGCGCAGAGGGCGAAAGGGGAAAAAGCGAGAAATTGCGAATAAAAGACAAAAGGTATCGCTTTGCGATACCTTTGTCAATTTGAGCAATTTGGAGCTAGTGGCCGGATTCGGACCGGCGACCTGCTGATTACGAATCAGCTGCTCTACCTGCTGAGCCACACTAGCAAATTCAGATTGCTTTTGGATTATATCAAACTTAAAAAGAAAATGCAATCTATTTTTCAATATCTGCAAAATTTTCTTATCTTTTCACATCAAGTACAACGTCATAAGCCCTTGAACGGTCGAATAGACGGATTCGATGTCGATTTTGTCGCTGTTTTCAAGCCAGTAGGTGTCGAACGATACGATAAGCGAGGCTATCGCTTCGAGCATAAATTCCTCGTTTTTTATCGATTTGTCTTTGAAAAACTTGTTGTAAAAATGGTTCTTAATCGCCGCTTTCCATTTGTTGATAAATCTGTAATCGGGATTCTTTATAAGCAAGGTTTCAAACGTTTTCGCATTTGCCAAGATATAATCGAGCGTTTTGGAATAAAAACTCAAATCGTTGTCGCTCGCCGCGTCCAACGCCAGCAACTCGTTGTTGCTTCTAATAAGGTTTGAGAGGTGGAAGTTTTCGATTTCGGCAAGCACGTCGTCGATATTCTGATAATAAGCGTAAAAAGTGCTTCGAGCAACGTACGCGTTTTGGCACAAATCCTTGACGGTTACGTCCATAAGCGACTTTTGCGCCATAAGGTTTATAAGCGCGGATTGAACGGACTCTTGCGCTTTCGTAAACTTGCCTACGCTTTCGACTTCAAATTCATATGCCATATGCCGCTTTCCTTTTCGACTTCCCTTGCGATTATTTTAGCATAATTCGCCCGACTTATCAACACCAATCGGAATTAATCGAATTTTTGTACACAATCGCCGTTTTTGTAGTGGAATTTTGCAAAAATCGATTTCAAAATAAGAATAGGTTTTCAAAAAAAACTTAATGAAGGAGAATTGACATATGAAAGGAACTGCACTTATAACGGGCGCGGCAGGCGGAATCGGATATAGTTTCGTTGAACTCTGCGCCCGAGACAAACTCGACCTTGTACTCGTAGACCTCGCGCCGAACATTGCGCAAGTCGGTAAGCAAATCGAAAGCAAATACGGCGTAAAAGTCGTCACGATTCAAAAGGACCTCACCGCGCCGAACGCGCCGCAAGAGATATTCGACGAACTCGTATCGCAAAACGTTCACGTAGATTATCTTTTCAACAACGCGGGATTCGGCGATTTCGGTCGTTTTATCGATATTCCGCTTGCGAGAGAAACCAAACTTTGCGAACTCAATATGGTGGTTTTGATGCAAATGACGCACATATTTGCAAACGATATGGCAAAAAGGCACGGCGGAAAGATAATAAATATGTCGTCGATAGCGTCTTTTGCCCCCGGTCCTTATATGCCGCTTTATTATTCGACAAAAGCGTTCGTTACGTCTTTTTCCGAATCTGTCAACTACGAACTGAAAGGCACGGGCGTTAGCGTGACGGCGTACTGCCCAGGTCCTACGAACACGGGATTTGAAAAGAACGCGGGAATGAAAAACTCGCTTATGTTCACTTTCAGCAAATCCAAAACCCCGATGGAAACCGCAAAAGCGGGTTACAAAGCGATGATGAAAGGCAAAACGTTTTACACACCTACTCTTATGGACAAAGGGTACTATTTCCTCACCAAACTCGCGCCTCGCAAATGGGTGCTCGCTCTTACGAGGAAAATAAACATCGGCAACAGAAAAGCCGCAGATATGATAAAAAAATAACGCTATGAAAAACGAAATCGTATATCCGCAAGGAAACTGGAAAGAAGAAAGAACGAACGCCGTTTGCCTCTTGACTCGCAAAAGCGCAAATCTATTCAACAAAATCGCGCTTGCGGTCATAAGAAAAACGGCGAAAGCAAAAGACGACCTCAACGTATTCAAAACGCTGTTGCACCTCAAAAGCAATATGCTTTTCTATGTTTTGTTTTTCAATTCGATATATAGAAAAGGCAAAATCGACCGCAAGGAAAAAGAAAAAATAATATTCAGAATTGCGTGGAAAACAGGCTCGACGTACGAATACGCACATCACTTTGAGGAAGCACGAAAAATAGGCGTTTCACTCGACGACGTTTTGCAAGTATGCACGGAAAACGTAAAAGACCCGCGTCTAAATACGCTTTGCGCTTGCGCAGACGACCTCGTCGCGAATCAGCAAATAAGCGACGAAAACCTCAAACGAATCAAGCAATTTTATTCGGACGCTCAACTAGTTGAGTTCTGTATGCTCATCGGACATTACGTAATGGTTGCGGGGCTGAACAATACCCTCGTATCGCTTGAAAAATGATTATGGATAATATAAAAATTCACGTACTGCATTGCGGCGAAGTTTGCGTCGCCCCTGCGCTTCCGTTCGGCGGCGAGCATTGCTCGTTGCTCGAAGCGTCGGGATTGTTCTCAAAGAAGGAAAACCGACTTTGGCTTCCCGTGTCCGCATATTATATCGAACACCCGAAAGGAAAAATCCTCGTCGATTGCGGTTGGAACAGAGATATGAGTCCGAACGGCGTATACGACAAAAAAGCGCAAATCAAATCGCTCGGTTCGTATCTTCTTTACAAAATCAATCAAGGCAAAATCGAAAAAGGCGCAAGCGTAAGCGAGCAACTTCTCTCGCTCGGCGTAAAACCTTGCGACGTAGACTACGTTCTTTTGACTCACCTCGATTGCGACCACGCCAACGGACTTTCGGAAGTTAGCGACGCAAAACGCATACTCGTGTCGAAAGACGAAATGAATTACGCAAAGCACAATTCGCTCGTCCGCTATCAAAAGAAGTGGTGGCGCAACGCTTCCCTTACGCCGTTTGACTGGAACGGCGCGGACGGACCTTTTGCAAAATCATACGATTTGTTTTCGGACGGAAGCGTCGTACTCGTCAATATCCCCGGTCACTCGAAAGGCTTGTTTGCGGTCAAAATAAAAGGTTCGGACGGCAAATACGTATTGTTGTTCTCGGACGGCGGTTATGCGAAAAAATCCTATGAAAATATGATAACGTCGGGCATAGCGCAAAGCAAAAAGCAACAGATTAAATCTCTCGAATGGATTAGGCAACAAAGTCTGTCGCCCCTTTGCGTCGAATCTCTTGCCAACCACGACCCCGACGTCCGCCCTCACGAAATAGTTTTGCCTTACGAGCAAAAGGCAAATTGAATCGCTCATCGAAGCCGTTTGTTTCTGCAAACACGAAAAAACGTCGCATTTGCGGCGTTTTTTCATAAAGATTTTCGTTTATTTGCGGGATTCTCGATACAAATCGGGCAAAATCTCTGTCAAATTGCGATATTCTATGCAACAATGTTCGGTCATAGCGTGCGCAAGCGAATTTGTCATAATCGTCTTTCTCAAAAGTTTGCAATCGAGAGATTCGCCCATCCAAAAACGGCTTATCAGCAAAATGCCCTCATCCGTTTGTTTCATTATATGGCACATCTCGGTATGGTCGAAAAGTCCTTTGATTCCGACGTGACCGCACACCGCCCCGACGATTCCGTTCTTTTCCATAACGTCTTCGTCGAATCCGAATTCTTCGGGCGATACGAAACTTATGCGCAACGTAGCCGTCTGATTGCCGATAGTTTCGCGCGGATATTGAACGTTGTCCTTAAAAAGCGGCTGTATAGGCAAAGTAAAATAGTTTTCGTTTTTCTTTGCATAGCCGATTTTCTTGTGTGCGTCGGGAAACCACGCCTTGTATCTTTCGTCTGCTTGCGGGTGCCACCAAAACCACCAGTCGAGCATATCTTTCGTAACGCCGTGCATATCGCAATACATCGCGACGTAATGACCTTTGTCGTATTTGACGTGTCCCGCTTCTCTTTGTATATCCTCGTTTATCAAAATGGCGTTTTTATTCGAAAACGGCACAAATGTAACGTTTGCGTTGTCGATATTCAAATCTTTTGGTACGCTCGGCAGTTTTTTATTCATAAGTTTTTCGATACTCATACGCCACCTCTGTCGTTTTTTTTGATTATAACTTGCAATTTTCTCGATTTCAACCACAAATATTCAGAGCAGTGGCGATTATCGAACGCTCGAACGGCATTGCGCAACAATTTCGCACGCATTATTGACATATTTTTCAGGCGTGATATAATCAAATATGAAATTTGTTTCAGGTTAAGAATATAAAAGGATATTAAAAATGAAAATCGATCGCACGTTAAGATTTTTGCAAAACGTAAAATGCCCCGAATCCAACAGATACGGTCGCGCGCAATTAAGAGGTATGAACAACCGCTATTCCCTGCTTTCGACGTGGGGATTGTCGCACGTATTTTTCCAAAGAAAAAGACTCGTTCTCGACGTGGGTTGCGGCGGAGGCAAAAACCTTAAACGCATACTCAATCAATCGAAACATATCAACGCAATCGGCGTAGACCAATCCGCAGAGAGCGTAAAGATGTCCACACGCAAGAATCGCCGCTCGATAAAATCGGGACGTTTGCAAGTGGTGCAAGGCAGCGTCGAGGCGCTTCCCTTCGCAAGCAATCTTTTCGACCTTGTGACCGCAGTCGAATCCGTACACTTCTGGGATATTGAAAAAGGCATATCGGAAGTGTATCGCACCCTCAAAAAAGGCGGACAATTCCTAATCGTCAACGAAACTCAAACGAGCGACGGACTTAGCGCGTATCTTGCCGAAGTCGGCTTTCAAGTTTACACCAAACAGCAACTCGAATCGTACTTGAAGAAAGCCGGATTCAAGAAAATCCGCACTGACGTCAACGAAAACGGCAAATGGATCGCAATCGTCGCCGAAAAATAAAAAACGCAAACAAAAAAATCTCACTCGAAAATGAGTGAGATTTTTTCTTCGTTTATTTAAGGCTCTGCCTTCCTCAATTATTAATTATTCATTATTAATTACTAATTAATATTTACGTCCAAGTCTATATCGTCGACAAACTGCGATTGATACAGTTTCTTGTACACGCCGCCCTTTTCGATGAGTTGGTCGTGTGTGCCTTGCTCGACGATTTTGCCGCCGTCTATCACGACGATACAATCCGCTTTGCGAACGGTCGAAAGTCTGTGCGCGACGACGATTGTCGTTCTACCCTTGCAAAGTTCAAAGAGTGCCTTTTGGATTATCGCTTCCGTGGTGTTGTCGAGTGCGCTCGTCGCTTCGTCAAGAATGAGAACGGACGGATTTTTGAGGAACACGCGCGCGATACTCAACCTTTGTTTCTGACCGCCCGAAAGTTTTACGCCTCTCTCGCCTATTTGCGTGTCGTAGCCGTCGGGCAGACTTCTGATATAAGCGTCGATGTCGGCTTTCTTTGCCGCCTCGATAATTTCCTCGTCGGTGGCGTTCTCTTTGCCGTAGGCGATATTCTGCTTGAACGTACCCGTAAACAAGAACACGTCTTGCTGAACGATACCCACGTTTTTGCGCATAGAATCGTTTTTAATCTCGTTTATAGGCACGCCGCCGATATAAATCATACCGTTTTCGAGCGGATAGAATTTCGGAATCAAGTGGCAAAGTGTGGTTTTTCCGCCGCCACTCGCGCCCACGAACGCATACATTTTTCCGTCGGGTATGGTTAGATTTATGTCGTCAAGCACTTCCTTGTCGAAATTATACGAGAAACTCACGTCCTTGAAAACGATATCGCCCTTGAGGTTTTCGACTTCTCTCGCCGTATCGCTTTCCTTTTCGACGGGAACGTCCATAATCGCGACAAAGCGTTTGAATCCCGTAATTCCGTCCTGCAACTGCTCGAAGAACTGTATGAGCGTTTGCACGGGCGAGATAAAGAGGTTTATGGAAATCATAAACGACACGAGGTCAACGTAGTCGAAGTTTTCCTTGTCGTAAATGCAGAACAGCGCGCCCGCAAGCAACACTATGACGTTGTAAATCTCGGTGACGAAACTCATGCTTGCTCCGAACGTACCCATAGCCTTGTACGCTTTCGAGCGAGCCTTGACGTATCCGTCGTTGTTCTTTTCAAACTTCTCCTGCTCGTATTCGGCATTGGCATACGCTTTGGTGACTCTTATGCCCGCAATGCTGTTTTCGAGCGTGGCGTTGATGTTGCCAATCTCCTCTCTGCTCTTTCTGAACGCCTTTGACATATTCTTTCTGCACGCAAAAGCGATTATAAACAGCAGCGGCAAAAACGCAAATACGATAAGCGAGAGTTTCCAACTTATCGTGCAAAGATACGCAAACGAGCCGAGCGTAACGAACGTCGTGATAAAGAAGTTTTCGGGACCGTGATGAGCAAGTTCGCTTACGTCGAAAAGGTCGTTGGTCATTCTCGTCATAAGTTGCCCCGTTTCGTTGTTGTCGTAAAACGAGTACGGCAGTTTTTCGAGGTGCTCGAACAAATCCGTCCTCATCGCCGCCTGCATTTTCACGCCCATAACGTGACCGTAGTAGTTGATGTAGTACTTCATCCCCGCGCGCAAAAGGTATATGCCGAGAAGCACTGAGCAAAGAATAAGCACCTCGCTTATTATGCCGTTTGGAATGCTTTGGCGCAGAATACGTTGCGAAATCATAGGATAAACAAGTCCGCTGATTGAAAATATGAACGAGCAAGTCATATCTGCGGCAAACGTTCCTTTATGCGGCTTGTAGTACGCCACGAATCGTCTTAGAAAGTGTTTTTGAGTCTGTTGTTTCTCTTTTTTCATATGTTGTGATAGCTTTATTATCAAAAAATTCTATTCTTTTTAATTGAAGCTTCCCCCTTCCTCACGTGTTTGGACTTCGGCGTTTGCGAAGCAATCCGCCTCGTTCGCTTTGGCTACAACACATTCACCGGATGTGTTGTTTAACGCGTCGCGCCCTACCGCCGTTCAAATTTTTCCGCTTACGCACGGAGTGCGCACACACCAAGCAGATAATTTGGCGAAATTGCAGCGTGAGGTTTTATCCGTGTCCGAACTGACAGCACAAATTCTCTGCGCGGTTAGTAATTGCGAGAACAAGTGCGGTTTTTGTCAATCGCCCCAATAGTTTTCATTTCTATTTAGGGGATTCCCACGCTACGCTCTGAATGACGACGTGGGCGATTGACTCTGCCGCAACGTAGTTTGAGCAATGGCTCGCCGCCTTGCGGCTCGTGTTCCGTCTGCGAATATACACATACCGTTAATAAGTACGCTTCGAATGAGTGTTCGGATTAAGGCTTCGCCTTCCTCAATTATTAATTATTCATTATTAATTATTAATTTTAATCGTCCGAGCCTGTTGAATAACCCTTGTAGTTTTCGTCTTTGTTCCACTCTTTTTGAGTGGTTATTTTTATGTTACCGTCCTTGTCGACCGACACAACTATATTGCCGTTGTTGTCCGTGCGATATACCGCTATATCGTGCGCTTTCAGACGGTCGAGCGTGGACTGGCGAGGATGATTGTATTTGTTGCCGCTGGCGTTGCAACTGATTATCGCATACTCGAACGTATACGCGTCCAAAAACGGATTGAGGGTCGATGTTGCGCTTCCGTGATGTCCAACTTTCAAAACGTCGCAATCGATTTTGCCCGTGCGCTCGACAACAAGCGGCTCGTTGAGTTCGTTGCTGTCGCCCGTGAACATAATACGTCTGCCGTTATATTCCAAAATCCCGATTGGCGATATGGCGTTTTTGCGTTCGGCGCTGCTGAGGTTCGTGTCGTCATAATACTCTTGCGTGGGGCAATAAAACACCAGCCTGTAAGTCGTTTCTTCGATGATTATGCTGTTTGTATTTGCGTCGAGGTCAACGTTAAGCACGATTTCGCAATTAGGCTCGGTGAGCGCGGCAATGAAAAATTCCGCATAAGTTATCGTGCCGATTGTGTCTTTGTCTGTAAATCTGCTCGTGTCGAGTGCGTCGATTTGATCTTGCAACTCTTTTTTGCCTTTCGATTCCGTTCCCGGTGCGGCAAGCACGTTGGGCATAAACAACTTTTCGACTTGGTAGCGCCCCAAAAGTTCGTCCATAAAATAAACGTGGTCGCTGTCGCAGTGCGTGAGCATAAGATATTCGACCGTACCGTCGGTGATGTAGGAGTCGAGATAGTCAAATGTCTTTTTCTCATACTCGCTGTCATCGCCGAGGTTTGCGCAGTCTATAACCATATCTTTGCCGTCGGGCAACTGAATATAGATGCAATCGCCCTGTCCGACATCAAGCATATGCACGAGCAATTCGCCGTCGCCGCGAGCGAGTCCCGAATGTTGATTGTCCTTGACAATCATCGCAACGATTTGATCCCAAGTGTCGGGGAAGGCAAAATACACGACCGCCGTTGCGATTGCTATCACAAGCACGATTGCAACTATTGAGATTACAAACGCTTTCGGATTTGCCTTGTACGCCTTTTTCGCCGCCTTTTCGACAGCCGACGAAGTTTGCTTTTTGGATTTCGTGGATTTTGAAGATTTCTTTGCCATACTGCCATTATATAAAAGAAGTCGAAAAATGGCAATCGTCAAATGCGCGCTCGATCGAAAATTAAGGTTGCGTAAATATTGGCAACTTCTTATTTATCGAAGCCTTTTGATTGTTTTTCAATGTTTTCGTTTTACAAGGCGGATTTTAGAGTATATAATATCGATACAGTATATTATTATATATAATTATCCTTAATACGGATAGAGGCAGACTATGGCAAAAGAAAAGGAACAATTCGTAAAAGAAATCACGGATATGAACGTGAATTTCCCTCAATGGTACACCGACGTTGTGCTTAAAACCGAACTCGTCGACTACGGCCCCGTCAAAGGCACGATGGTCATTCGCCCTTACGGCTACGAGATTTGGGAGCATATCCAAGAGGAACTCAATGCGAGATTCAAGGCAACGGGACACAAAAACGCGTACTTCCCGATGTTTATCCCCTACAGTTATCTCGTCAAAGAGGCGGATCACGTTGAAGGATTCGCGCCCGAAGTCGCGCTTGTCACACACATCGGCAATACGCCGCTCGAAGAACAACTCGTCGTGCGTCCTACGTCCGAAACCATCATCTGCTCTATGTACGCAAAGTGGGTCAAGAGTTATCGCGACTTGCCCGTACTCATAAACCAATGGGCAAACGTCGTGCGTTGGGAAAAAACCACTCGTCCTTTCCTTCGTACGAGCGAATTCCTCTGGCAAGAAGGTCACACCCTTCACCAAACCGAAGAAGAAGCGAGAGAGGAAACCCTCAGAATGCTCGAAGTGTACCGTGAATTTATGCAAAACGTGCTTGCAATCGACGTTCTCGTCGGTCAAAAATCCGAAAAAGAGAAATTTGCGGGCGCGGTTGACACCTACACTATGGAGGCAATGATGCTCGACGGCAAAGCGTTGCAATCGGGCACTTCCCACTATCTCGGACAAAACTTCTCGTCCGCTTTTGAAATCAAGTACCTCGACAAAGACGGACAACTCAAAAATCCCTATCAAACCAGTTGGGGCGTATCCACTCGTCTTATCGGCGCGCTCATTATGGCGCACGGCGACCAACGCGGCTTGAAACTTCCGCCGAAAGTCGCCCCCTATCAAGTGGTTGTCGTTCCCGTTGCGGCGCACAAAGAAGGCGTTCTCGAAAAGGCGCAAGAAGTCGCTTCCGCCCTTCGCAGTGTCGGCGTGAGAGTTATGCTCGACGACAGAGAGCAGTCCCCGGGCTGGAAGTTCAACGAATGGGAAATGAAAGGCGTGCCGGTACGCCTCGAAATCGGTCCTCGCGACATCGAAAACGGTCAGGTTATGATTGCGCGCCGCGATTCTCACGACAAGTTCGCGCTCAAAATCGACAGCCTTACCACAGAAATTCCTGCGCTTTTGGATGATATCCAACAAAATATGTTCAAGCAATCGCACGAATTTTTGCACTCGCACATCGTCACTTGCCACTCTCTCGACGAGATGAAAGAGGCTCTTGACAATCACAATTTCGTCAAGACTATGTGGTGCGGCGACCGTTGCTGTGAAGACAAGATAAAAGAGCAATTTGCGGCAACCTCGCGTTGTATGCCGTTTGACCAAACGCCCGTCGGCGACGTATGCCCCGTCTGCGGGAAGCCTGCGAGCAGAGTCATTTATTACGCCCGCGCATATTAAGCAAAAATCGTCGCTGAGGTAATGGCAATCTCATAAATGCGTATTGCCAAAAACCTCGCTCGATTTATTGCTTTGCTAACCGCGCAGAGAATTTGCGCTATCAATTCAAGCACGGATAAAAAATCAAACCACAGTTTCGCCAAATTATCTGCTTGGTATATGCGTGCCTAACGGCTCGCAAGCGGAAGTATTAATACATTTAATTGCACTATTAATCAAATAGCAAAAATGCCAGCACCCCTTGCCTGCGAACTCATTTACGAAAGTAAATTAGGGTTCGCATTCAAGGGGTGCTTTCTTGTTACTCATCTATTTGGCGTAGTTTTTATTACTTGTTTCTATTTAGGGTGCGGGTGTCCCGCCCTCAATTATTAATTATTAATTATTCATTATTAATTATTGCGACCTACTGCTTTATCGACTTCTTTGTTGGAACATTCTTCGCACATGTCTGCGCCAAGCAACTTGTAGTTTTGACATATGTCCGCAGTTTCGTCGGGTGCTTTCACAACGCCGTCACCGTCGTGGTCGTGCGATTTTTCCTCGCAGCGACACAACGTCCAGGTTTTGTGCGTGGGCAGATTCAAATCCCAATTTCTGACTTTCGTCACCGCCTTCCACTCCTCGTCCGTGCCGTTGAAATACAGATTTGTAAGATTCTTGCAACCCACAAACGCTTCCTTGTCGATATTTTTGAGAGATGATGGAAGGATTAACTTTTTAAGATTGCTCATTCTCTCGAATGCGTGTTCGGCAATGCCGACAGTGCCGTCCGCAACTTCGAGTTCGCCGACTTCGGTTTTGTCGCCGTGATACGCATACGCAACTTTGCCTATATAGGATATGCCCTTTTCGGTCGCTTGCTTTTGCGCATAAAACTCGGTGCCACGAAACGCCGCATACCCGATTGACTTCACGCTGTCTGCAACCGTCACTTTCGACAAGTTCGTTGCTCCGTCGAACGCGCCTCTGCCTATGCTTTCAACGCCCGACGAAATGACAACCTCTTTGAGCGGAGATTGCTCAAACGTATAATCGTCTATGCTCTTGACATTGCTCGGAATTGTTATTTTTTCGATTTCAACGCCTTTGAACGCGCTTTTTGCAATTGCCGTTACGTCGTATTCTTTGACGTTTTTGTTATCGACCGTGACCCACTTGAACGATGTGGGAATTTCGCCGCTGTTTTTGCACGCAAGGACGATAGAGTGCGAATAAGAGTCGATAATATAGTTGTTTTTCACATAATATCTCGCGTTTCCGCTTGCGACGGAAAGGCTTTCGATCGGACAATACGTCAAGATTCCGTTGCCTATTTCGGTTACGGACGCAGGCAAAACGAAACTTGTCATTTCGCAATCCAAAAACGCCATATCGCCGATTTTCCGCACTCCCTCACAGATATTTATCGCTTTTGTTTTTTGCGGAATCCAACCCGAAAACGCTTGCGCGGGAATATCGTCGTTGCCAATGACGTTTATCGTTTCGACAAACGCGAAACAATCCTTGATTTTGGAGATTATGCCCATCGGCGCAGTGACGGATTTTGGAACGGGACATCCCTCGAATGCGTTTTGCGCGATCGATTGCAAGCCGTATCCGCCGTTGTCGGCTTGTACCTTGAACTCGATAAATTCGAGATTCAATCCGGCAAACGCCTTTTCACCGATTGCTACAACCGAAGCCGGAATTGTCACGCTCGTAAGTTTTGTGCCGACGAATGCGTTTGTGCCGATTGTTGTTAGCGATGTCGGCAACGTTATATTCTCTATGTTTGTGTTTTCAAACGCACTGTTTCCGATACTTTTGAGTTTCGAGTTATCGTCAAACGTCACGCTCGCAAGGGGAACGCCGAAAAACGCCTTTTCGCCGATACTTTTCAACGAGTACGGAAGGACTATACTTTCAAGAAGCGTGTTTTCAAACGCACTGTTCCCGATGCTTTCGAGTTTCGAGTTATCGTCAAATGTCACGCTCGCAAGGGGAACGCCGAAAAACGCCTTTTCGCCGATTGTTACAACAGAAGACGGAATGGTCACGCCTGTGAGTTTTGTGCCGACAAACGCGTTCTCCTTTATGGTTTCGAGATAATATGCGGAAATCGTTTCCGTTTTGTTTACGGTCTGACCTGTTTCGTCCGTTTCAGACCACTCGACTTTTTCAATGTATGGCGCAAAGACGATTTCTTTCAGTCCCGAACCGGCAAATAGCGATTTTTCAACCGTCTTGACAGAATACGGAATGATTATCGATTCGAGATTAAGGCAATTTGCAAATGCGCCTTCGCCGATTGTTTGCAAATCGAGTTTTTGTGCCGTGTGTTTTTTGCCGTCGCTTTTTTCTTTTTCGTCGGTTTTCGTCTCAAAGGTTATAGAAACTATGCTCGACTCGTCAAACGCATACGCGCCGATTGACACAATATGCGACGGAATGGATATGCTCGTTATTTTTACGTTTGCAAAAGCATAATCTCCAATCGACAGAACGTCATATATATCCTTATCGTTCACATTTTGGGTTGTTGTCGGGATTGTGCTACCACTCGTACCGAGAACGACGGTTTGCCCTTTCACAAGGCAGTTGTTTATCACTTTGAACGTTTCGTTTCCAGTATCGACGGAAACGTAATTCAACTTGCCCGACGCAAATGCGCGAACGCCGATTTCGGAAAGTTTTTTGGGAATATTTACGCTTTCGAGGCGAGTGTTGTAAAACGCCTTGTCGCCTACAGACGTTATCTTGCTGTCTGCACCGAACGTTACGGCTGCGACGTTTGAATCTTCAAATGCGGACTTCCCTATCGAAGTGACCGAATCGGGAATCGCCACCGCTGCGACTTTTGTGCCGAAAAACGCTCTTTCGCCTATTGTCTCGAGGTTGCTGTTCGCACCGAATGTCACGCTTGCAAGGCTCGCTTCTTCGAAAGCGGATTTGCCTATCTTTGTGATTGTGTCGGGGATTGTGACGTCAACGACGCTTGTGTGAGCAAAAGCCTCTTCGCCTATCTCCGTCACATCGATAGTGCCGTTGTTTGAAGGAATGTTGCCGCCAACGCCGAAGATGACCTTGGAACCTTGAATCAAACAGTTGTCAATCGCCTTGAACTTAGAATTATCGTTGGAGAAACTGATTTCTTTGAGATATGACACATAGAACGCCGTTCTGTCAAACTCCGTCAAACTTGACGGCAATACGACGCTTTGCACAGGTCTTAACGCAAATGCGTATGGTTGAATCTTTTGCACACCTTCTGGGATTGTCAACTCGCGCGGATTCGTGCCTTTATAGCCGTATGCGGTCTTTGCAATACACAAAACGCCATCTTCCTGCCGGTTGTACCAACCCGTGTTGTCCAGTGCGTTGAGGGCGATCGTCGACAAGTCGGTAACGATGATGTCCGTCAATTCGGTCATGTTTTCAAAAGCATATGATCCGATATACGGCAAAGTTATTTCCACTTTTGTCAAAGACGAAGGCACGGTAAAATCCTCGCTGTATATCGTTTCGCCTTCGATAATATAACTTTGGCGCACGCTCATCATATTTTCAGATTCATAGAAACCGAAAAAGCCCGCAAAACCGCACATTGCAACTACTCCGTCTTCTTCGACGGTAATATTAGACTGCGGCATTTTTACGCTTTGAAGTTTGTCAAGACCGTAGAATCCGCCAAATTGAACGTCAACGGACATGCCGAGTTGCAAGTTCGTGAGAGATGAGAACGGAAGAAGCGCTCCGTACTCTATATTGCCGCTCTCTATGTCGAGCATTTCCACCGACGCCAATGCGCTTTTGGAAATGAACTCCTCAAATGCATATCCGTCGTCTTTGCGCATAGCGTAAGGCGCGCTTAAACTTGTGAGTTTTGAGTTTTTATCGCTGTAAAACGCTCCTTTGCCTATGGAAGTCGACCCGCTCAAAAATTTGAGCGCAGAAAACTCGTGACCGTAAAAGGCGTAATCGCCGACAGAAACAACCGTGTCGGGAAGTTCCAACGAGCCGCTCAATTCGTTGTCGTAAAACGCATACGCACCTATCGTTTTCACGTTTTCGGGAAAACGAATATCACTGAAATTATTGCCGTAAAATGCGTATTCTTCTATTGATGTCACGGCGTGAGGAAGTTCCAACGAGCCACTCAATTCGTTGTCGTAAAACGCATACGCGCCTATCGATTCCACGTTTTCGGGAAAACTAATTGCACTGAGCGCATTGCCGTAAAACGCCCTTGAGCCGATTTTCTTTAGGCTGCTCGGAAAGGTCATTTCGCCGACGAGTTTTTTGTCGCAAAAGGCGTTGTCTTCTATTGTTGTAACTCCGTTGCCAAACGATACATTTTCAAGGAGAGCGCAGTCTTTAAACTCTTTTGCGCTTACGCTCGTCATACATGCAGGCACGACGGCACGTTTGAGGTTTGTGCATTTTTCAAAAATCAACGAACCGCATGACTTTATGCCATCGCCTGAAAAATCGACTTCTTCAAGCGACGTACAACCGTAAAAGACTCTGTCACCGAGCAACTCGACGGATAGGGGAAGACTTATGCTTTTTAGTGCAGTACAATCTTTGAAGGCAAACGTATTGACTCTTTTGAGTTTGCTGCCCTCTTCGAATTTCACTTCTTCAAGCGACGTGCAACCGTCGAATGCGTTTGCGTCGATTTCACTCACGCAAGCAGGAATCGTCACGCTCTTTATCGTCTTGTCCTTTGGCCAGAACAGCGTAACCGTTTCGTCGTCGGCGTAGTACGCAAAATCGTCCATACCCTCGACGTACTTCGACACCGCCACGGGCTTTTCTTGCTCGGTGTCGTTGCAAGCGACAAACGTGAGCGCAACCACCATCGTCAACAGCGCGGCACATATACAAAATGTCTTTCTCATAGTTTTCTCCATAACCCCCATACTAAGAGTATTAATCTTATTTTATGATGTAATACTTCATTTGTCAAGATGTAGTACATCATTGTTGAGATGTGTCGCTTCATATATAATCAACTTGTAACTCGCAAACCGTGAGGAAAATCTATGAAAGACGTGAATATAATTCTCGGCGAAAGAATACGCGCAAGAAGAAATATGTTGAATATGACAAGAGAGAGTTTGGCGGAACAAATCAATGTAAGTCCGCGTTTTCTTGCCGACGTCGAGAGCGGAAAAGTGGGCGTATCCATCGAAACTCTGAAAAATCTGAGCGTTGCTTTGGGCGCGTCCTGCGACTACCTTTTGGGCGTGGAAAACAAGAACGAAAGCGTGTCCGAACTCGTCAAGACCGAGCTTGCAAAACTTCCGCCCAAATACGGCATTGCGGTATTGTCGCTGATAAACGAACTTTCCAAACTCGACTAAACGAAAATGCCATTTCGGGTGCGGGTGTCCCGCCCTCAATTATTAATTATTAATTATTAATTATTGATTAAGAAACAAAAACGCACCGTCGGTGCGTTTTTTGATATGGTTTGTTTCTCTTTACGGAAGGATTCAGTCTCTGTCGTCGAAATCGTCGTCCTCGTCCTCTTCTTCGTCCTCGTCCTCATCGTCGTCGGCATAATCGTCGATGTCGCCGAGGTCATCGTCGAAATCGTCGGGGCATTGTTCTTCCTCTTCTTCCTCTTCTTCTTCCTCGTCCTCTTGGAGTTGGTTGAGCGAAACTTCGGTGTCGTCTTCGGGCGTGATAGGCTCGTCATCCTCGACAAATTCTTGCCAATCGTCGTCCTCGTCGTCGAGTTTGTTTTGCGCAGAATTTGCTTGTTCCTCTCTGCATGCGGCGCACATATCTTCGCCGGGTTCGAGATAATTGACTTTGCAAACGGGGCAAATTCTCTCTTCTTCATCGATGTCGTCATCGTCTTCAAGCAGACAGATTTTGCTTGCTTTGCCGAGTTCCGCCTTGCAGACCTCGCACAATTCTTCCTCGACGGGAATCCAGTTCAGTTCACAGCGCGGACATTTCTTATATTTTCCCATAACAACCTCATAGTTAGGTTTGATTCATATATTATATTGATAAGATGTGATTATGTAAACTATATTTTCGTTTTTTTCAAAAATTTTTTATTACAACCTTATGTAGTGGGTGAAAAATTTTTTCGTGCAATATATGGTGCAAATAAAAATTGGTGAAAATAATTGTTGAAAACCCGACAAAATACGCGTAAAATGTGCATTGTTAACGCAATTGTAACATTTATTCGGAATAAACAGTCCAAATAAACAAATAAGTATATACATCGACAAAAAATCGTGAAAAGCGCGGTTTTTTGTTCGCAAACGAATTTTATAATCAAATAAAACAATCAAATTACGCCATTTGGAGGAACCTATGAACAAAACTATTGTAATTGCAGACGACAACGCAGCGTTGTGTACAAGTATGCACGATTTCATCGATGCGCAAGACGGATTCGAGGTCGTGGGTGTCGCTCAAAACGGAAACGACGCTTTGAAACTCATCGACATCTATAAGCCCGACTTTGTGCTTCTCGATATCGTGATGCCCGAATTGGACGGCTTCGGCGTGCTAAATGCGATGGAAAACAAAAGTTCTATCGTCATTATGATGTCCCAACTCGCAAGCGACGGCTTCGTGCAAAAAGCAATGCAATACGGTGCAAGTTACTTTCTTGCAAAACCATTCGATTACAACACCCTTTTGAAAGTCATGAACGACTTCTCGTCTCCTCGCCCCGCACCGCGAACGCAAGTCAACGTGCGCAAGAACAAAACTCTGGACGAGAGAATCGCAAACCTCTTCATTTCGGTGGGTATCCCCGCGCATATAAAAGGCTATCAATTCTTGCGCGAAGCCATCAAAATGACCATCGAAACGCCCGAAATCATCAACTCTATCACAAAACAACTATACCCCGGCATCGCCGCAAGATATCAAACGTCCGCGTCGAAAGTGGAACGCGCCATACGCCATGCAATCGAGGTTGCTTGGAACAGAGGCAAAATCGAGAACATCAACAACGTGTTCGGCATAAAGATTTACGCCCCCAACGAAAAGCCGACCAACGGCGAATTTATCGCCCTCGTCGCAGACAAGTTGCTTTTGGAATGCGCATAGTCTTGTGCCGCAGGCACAAGACTATGCACGCAAACGCGGCAATCCAGCGTAGCGAAATGCGGCTTTGCCTAGATTGCCACGTCGCAACTTCGTTGCTTCTCGCAATGACATAAGGAAGATTTGAATCTTCCTCTTGCGTGCAAAGCACGCCCCACCAAGCAGATAATTTTGCGAAATTGCGGCGTGAGTTTTTGCCCGTCTTATTTTGATAGCAAAAATTCTCTGTGCGGTTAGTAAAGCAACAAATCGAGCGTGGCTCTCGGCAATACGCAAGTTTTGCGTGTTGCCGTTGCCTCTGCGATGATTTTTGCTCGCACACAAGAACTTCCCTCTCTTTCCCAACAAAAGGAAAACGGCGACGCAATGCGTCGCCGTTTCCCGTTTGTCATTTTTTGCCTCAAAACAGGCATTCTAATTAGGTGTTTTGCTTGAAGTGTTAAACGTCGCTTTTGCTAATCGTTCCGTCCGTGCAATACACAACAAAACTACCCGTGTTGCGCATCCAACAAGTTCCTTTTTCAAGGTTCTGCCACTCTTTTTTCGTTCCTTGAAAATCAATTCGGCTCAACCAACGACAACCCTCAAGTGCAAACATACCTATTCTTTTCACGCTGTTTGGAATTGTTATGCTCATCAAGTTTTCGCAAAAGTAAAAGGCATAATCACTAACGTATGTCACACCGTCTTGTAGCGTTACTTTCGTTAAGCCGCTGCATCCAGTAAACGCATGCCTTCCTATAATCACTACACTGCTTGGAATTATGATGCTTTTCAATCCTTTGCACTCATAGAAAGCTTTATCGCCGATGCTCGTCACGCTGTTGGGGATTGCGATACTTGTCAAACTATAAAAATAATAGAAGGCATAATCACCGATACTTGTCACGCCGTCGGGAATCGTCAAGTCTTTGACCAGCACATCATTCAAATAGAGATTATGTGCATAATATAGAGGATTTGAACCTTCATCAAAACTAATTGAGCACCACTTTGCTATGTCTGTGATGTAAACGTTCTTCAAATTGTAACAATCTTTGAAAGCAGCTTGGCCGATGCTCGTCACACTATCGCCTATTGTCACGCTCGTCAAACCACTGCAACCACAGAAAGCACCACTGCCTATACTCGTCACACTGTCGGGAATCGTGATACTTGTCAAACCAGTGCAACCACTGAAGGCATACCCGCTTATGCTCGTCACACTTTTGGGAATTGTTATGCTTGCCAAACGACTACGTCCATTAAATGCATATTGATATATTTCCGTGATTCCGCTTGGCAAAACAAGTTCCGTCGCTGTACCAATATATGAAACAAGAATTTTTTCTTCGCCATCCGTATATAGAACATACCCATTTAAATCTGTTGCCAATTTATTGTTACCGTCTTCTGTGTAAACATTTTTAGCATAGAGTGCAACACTACCGTTATCATCACTGCCTACAGTTATTGTAAGCGATGATTTGTTGTAAACTTCCACAAGTCGATAGCAACCAGAGAAGGCTCCATTGTAAATGTTCGTCACGCTGTCGGGAATTGTGATGCTCGTCAAACCGATGCAACCAGAGAAGGCATAGTGGCCAATGCTCGTCACACTGTCGGGAATCGTTACACTTGTCAATCCGGTGCAATCTCTGAAGGCATAGCGACCAATGCTCGTCACGCTGTTTGAGATCGTGATGCTCTTCAGCCTTATACAATCATAGAAAGCCCAATCACCAATGCTCGACACACTGTCAGGAATTGTGATACTTGTCAAGCCGGTGCAACCATAGAAAGCAGAATCGTCAATGCTCGTCACACTGTCGGGAATCGTGATACTTGTCAAACCGGTGCAACCCTCGAAGGCATAGTGGCCAATGCTCGTCACGCTGTTGGGAATCGTTATATTCGTCAAATTTTTACAACCATCAAGTCCAAAAATATAATTGCTATCGGTAACTTCAACCGATTTCAAAGTTTGAGGAATATAATAAGTTTTCGTTTCAGTGCTAGTAGTTACATAACGTTGCTTAACGGCAACACTACCATCATACTCAGTTTCCCCAAATATACATCCAAACGCATAGTGCCACGTCGTTTGACTTGTTATGCCTGCGAATGGTCCAACAAACGGTATTTTTATACTTACAAGGTTGCTACATCCCGAAAAAGGCGCAGAACCGATATTCCTTACACTATTCGGCACTTCAAAGTCAGTAAAACCTGTGCAATTTGCAAAAGCATAAGCGTCTATATTTTTTACGCCGTCAGGAAGTGTGATGCTCGTCAATCCACCGCAATTACTGAATGCCGACTTTCCGATACTAGTAACATAGTCGGGAATGGTAACTTCCGTAGCGGACTTATTTTTAAGTTTCGTTATCGTGCAAGAAGTTGGCGAGGACGTAAACTCAAACGGTTGCATTTCCTCATTCACTTCCCACTTTGCCGCAAACGATCTGTCGTTTGTCGATATTCTAAACGTATAAGCATTTTCGGTTGTCAACAGCGTTTCGCCGTCATACCAACCAACGAACGTATATCCCAAGTTTGTTTGGACAGAAATCGTGCAATCTCTGTCATACGCCCACTGACCGCCACCATAAACCGTGCCTGCACCGTCATAGTTTTTCTCTACGCTGACTGTGTAATAGTTGACAGATCAATCTGCTTTGAGCTCAACGTCTTGCGCAACCGTCCAAACAGACGAGGACGCGCCGTTGCCGTCGGACAAATAGATATAGTTATAAGATTTTTCATAATACCAGCCCCTGAACGTATAACCCGTTTTTTGAGGCACGGGAAGCGTGTATTGGGCGTCGTAGGTCATCGTTTGCGAGGTGACGTCGAGAGTTTCGCCGTCGCCGAGCGTAAACGTGGCAACGTATTGAAGCGGCGTGACGTGCGCATAGAGATTGACGTTGTCCAAGACGTTCGTTCCGTTTTCACCGAATACGAACGGAACTCTTTCGCCGTCAACGATAATATCCCAACCGTCGAAAGAATAGCCGATTACACTGTATTTGTCGTACGCAACGTTTATCGTGTTGAAAGTGTCCATTTTGTAGGAAGTGAGCGTTGCGTCGTCCTTGTCCACGATAAGATTGTCGTCTTTGTCGTAATACTTGACGTTTACGGTGAATCTGCGATAAATAGTCAACGTATAAAGTTTTTCTTGCAAGCCGTTTTCGGACGTGACAAGAATGTAGAATACGTTTTCGGCAGGGTCAAGAGAGCCGTCCGTTTGGTTTGCGGCAATCTTCGTGGGGATTTTGGTTTGTCCGAGACGGTCGTAATAGAGATTCCAGTACGCATTCGTGTTGGCAAGAATCACCTTTTCCGCAAGTTCAACGAACTCGACGTCCTTTTCGATGACCATAAGTATGTTGTTTCCGTCAATGGTTGCGCCCTCGACGGAAGATATACCGACGGCGTCTACCACCCATTTTGCATACAGCGTTATGTTGCCGTTCACTTTGTCCACGTCAAAGTCCCAAAGCGTCGTGCAGTCCTCGTTCTTGTACCAACCAGAGAACAAATATCCGTTGCGCTTGGGTTGTTTCGGCGCGGTTAGTTTGCTGTTTTTATCGACTTTTGCCGCTTCGACGTCGCTTCCGCCTCTGCTGTCGAACGACACGACGTATTTGTTGTATTCCCACACTGCGACAAACTCGACGTCCTTTTGAGGCATCGTGTACGTCGCGGCTGCAAGATAGGTCTTTTCACCGTCCGACCAACCTGCGAAAATGTAGTCCTCTCTCGTGTACGGATTTTCGGGCAACGTAATGATTTCGCCCGCTTTTTTGTCCTCTATTTCGGGGTCTGTGCCGACTGCACCCTCGCCGCCGACGAAAGTCACCTTATATTTCGGGGTCAAAACCCATTGCGCCGTAAAAGTTACGGCATAAGACGGCATAACGTATTCGTCGCCCGCCGCATACTTGGTTTGTCCGTCAAACCAACCGTCAAAGTCGTAATCTTCTTTGACGAACGTGTTTTGCGGCAAATCGAATTTGTCGCCTTCCGCTTTGGCTTCCATCGTCGGCGCGTCGCCCGTCGCACCCGTTCCGCCGACAAAGGTTACGGAATACGTTTCCTTTATCAGTTCCCAACGAGCGTACACCGTGACGTTTGCAGTGAGATTTTCGTTTGCAAACGACGTCGAGTTGCACGGATTGAGCCATACGTTCACGTCAAAATACCAACCGACAAACTCATAGCCGTCTTTGGTCGGATTCGACGGAAGTTCGATTGCGCTTTTGCCACTCGTTTCAAGTGTGAAATAGTCCTCGCCGTCCACGACGAACGTCACGGTATATTTCTTTTCTTGCTCGGTCGGCGTATCTTGCGACGGCTTCTCGCCGCAGGCTACGAGCACCATAGAGAGCAAAAACACAAGGATTGTTACGATAAGATAAATCTTTGTCTTTTTCATAAATACCTACCCCTTTTTATGAATTTTTTATCTAATGTTTACATTATATAATGTAATAGTCTATACCGTCAACGAATTTTTTGTATATCATTGTTGCATTATATAACGTAGAGGTGATATATATGGTCAAATTGCGCGTGCTCGAACTGCTCAAAGAAAACGGTAAAACCAAGTATTGGCTGTATATTCAACTCGGTATGAGTTATCAGAATTTCAACAAAATGGTCAATAACGAAACCAAGTCCATTCAGTACGAAATCATCGGCACGCTGTGCAATATCTTCAAATGTACGCCCGATAAATTGTTTGAAATTATCCCCGACGACGAGGCAAAATAAAAAAATCCATCCGCATTTGACGTGAACCCAAAAGTTTGGACAGAAAATTGAGTTAATTCGTTTGGAATTGAG
>CAVBBF010000015.1:0-31071 GCA_963593735.1 Phascolarctobacterium succinatutens | reverse complement strand
GAACGAGGCGGATTGCCTTGCAAACGCCGAAGTCCAAACACGTGAGGAAGGGGGGAAGTTTTAATTTGAATAATAAAAACCATTAAATAATATTTATTTTTTCGCGAAATGGGGTAAAATCGTTTTACTTTATATTTTTAATGTGGTAATATCTATCCGTACTTTCGACGAGGTTGCGACAATACTCCGAGTCGTTACTTGGTTGAAAGCGTATCACTTATCCAACGAAGGAGGCAAAACAATGGATAAAACAACAAAGCAAGAAATCATCGCAAAGTACGCTCGCAAAGAGGGCGACACCGGTTCTCCCGAAGTGCAAATCGCTCTTTTGACCGCTCGTATCGCAGAACTCACCGAACACCTTAAAAATCACCCGAAGGATCACCACAGCCGTCGCGGTCTTCTTATGATGGTCGGTCACAGAAGAAGTCTTCTCAACTATCTCAAAGAGATGGACATCGAGAGATACCGTGCAATCGTATCTTCTCTCGGCTTGAGAAAGTAAAGAAAATTTCGGGTGTAGGATTTACCGCACCCGTTTTTTTTGGAAAGGCGCATAAGGAATATCTTGTGCGGAAAAAATTAAAAAATAAACCGCTTTTGCGGATAATTCGGGAATGACGGAATTCCCAGAAGGAGAAATTTTTATGGAAAGAAAAATCTTTAAGACAACGGTAGGCGGCAGAGAAATGACCGTCGAAACAGGCGCATACTGCTCTCAATCCAACGGCTCTTGCATAGTGCGTTGCGGCGACACGGTGGTTATGGTCAACGCAACGATGAGCAAAGCACCGCGCGACGGTATGGACTTTTTCCCTTTGAGCGTTGACTACGAAGAGAAAATGTACGCAATCGGCAAAATCCCCGGCGGATTCAAAAAGAGAGAGGGTAGAGCAAGCGACAAGGCGATCCTCACATCGCGCCTTATCGACAGACCTATTCGTCCCCTTTTCCCGAAGGGACTTTACAACGACGTTACGGTTATCGCAACCGTGCTTTCGGTTGACACCAACATTCCGCCCGAAGTTTTCGGCATGATCGGTTCTTCCGTTGCTCTTTCGATAAGCGACATTCCGTGGGCAGGTCCTACGGGTTCGGTCGTAGTCGGCATGGTGGACGGCGAGTACGTCATCAACCCCGACAGCGCGCAACGCGCAAAATCTCGTCTTACTCTCAACCTCAGCGGCACAAAAGACGCAATCATGATGGTTGAAGCGGGCGCAGACGTCATCACCGAAAAAGAAATGCTCGGCGCAATTATGTTCGGTCACGAAGAGATCAAAAAGATCGTGGCGTTCATCGAGGAAATCCAAAAAGAAGTAGGCAAGCCCAAACTCGATATGGATCTCGAACATATCCCCGACAACATCAACGAAGCAGTCAGAGCATACGCAAACGAGAAGATGGACTATGTCCTCGAAGCGTTCGACCGCTATGAAAGAGAGGAAAGAGAAGACGCGCTCAACGTCGACGTGCTTGCTCACTTTGCCGATGATTTCAACGACGAGCCCAAGAAGACCAAATTCATCCTCGACAGCCTCTACTATCTCAAGAAAGAGAAGGTACGCGCAAAGATTCTCGAGGGCGGCGTACGTCCCGACGGCAGAACGCTCACCGAAATCCGCCCCATCTGGTGCGAAGTCGGCATGCTTCCGCGCGTTCACGGCAGCGCAGTGTTCACAAGAGGTCAGACCCAAGCCCTCACGACTTGCACTCTCGGCACGATAAGCGAAGCGCAAAAACTCGAAGGTCTTGACGACGACTACTACAAGAGATATATGCACCAATACAATATGCCCGGTTATTCCACAGGCGAAGCAAAGGCGCTCAAAAGCCCCGGTCGTCGTGAAATCGGTCACGGCGCACTTGCAGAACGCGCTCTCGAACCCGTTCTTCCTTCCGAAGAGGAATTCCCGTACGCAATCCGCACGGTATCCGATATTTTGAGTTCCAATGGTTCCACGTCGCAAGCGTCCGTTTGCGGCAGCACGCTCGCTCTTATGGACGCAGGCGTTCCCATCAAAGCGCCCGTCGCAGGTATCGCTATGGGTCTTATCAAGAATGAGGAAAGCCACAAAGTCGCAGTTCTCACCGACATTCAAGGTCTTGAAGACTTCCTTGGCGATATGGACTTCAAAGTCGCAGGTACGAGTGAAGGCATCACCGCAATCCAGATGGATATCAAGATCAAGGGCATCGACGAGGAAATCCTCACTCGCGCTCTCGAACAAGCAAGACTCGGCAGACTCGAAATCCTCGGCAAGATGCTCGCAACGCTTCCCGCACCGAGAGCGGAACTCAGCAAGTTCGCGCCCAAGATTGTTTCCTTCTCCATCGATCCCGACAAGATTCGCGACGTAATCGGCACCGGCGGAAAGACCATCAACAAGATCATCGAAGACACCGGCGTGAAGATTGACATCAACGACGAGGGCATGATTTTCATCGCGTCCAGCGACGACACCGCAATCCGCAAAGCGCGCACCATCATCGAGAACATCGTTCGCGACGTAGAAGTGGGCGACGTGTACGAAGGCAAAGTCACCAAGATTATGGAAAACGACAAAGGACAATTCGGTGCGTCCGTCAACTTTGCACCCGGCAAAGACGGTATGATTCACATCTCCAAACTTTCCGATCAACGCGTCGAAAAGGTCACGGACGTGGTCAACGTCGGCGACATCGTGCTTGTCAAGGTTATTAAGATTGACGAGAAGCATAGGGTGGATCTCCGCCTCAAAGAAGTTCTTTCTAAAGCCTAAACTCGCTATTTAGCGAATAACTGCGTCAGAGCCGCGCTTCGACAACTCATTTACCATTAGTAAATTAGGGTTGCCGAAAGTGCGGCTCTTTCTTGTTTTTCATCTAAATATCGGGTTTAGGGCTTTTGCAAGACAAGATAAGTTACGTTTTTGTCGATGTTAAAGCCGCCAATTAACGCCTAACTTTGTCAACAGCCCCTTGTCCCAAAATCACGTACGCTCAAGTACGTTGGGTTTTGGTTCAAGGGGCTGTTTTCGCGTTATGCATTTAATTGGCGACTTTGGAAAAGAACTTCCTGATTAGGACTTTTGAAAGATTAAATAATATTCCACAACTGCGCCTACGGCGCAATATCGCTTTTTGCGCAAGCAAAAAATATCGCTTGCGCTTTGCGCAAATATAACTGTTGTTACGCAACAATATCACTTGAAAAGCAAGGTTTGTGCCTTGCTTTTCAAATTACTTTGCTCACAACGTCGGCTTTGAGGTTTTGAGATTTTATATATTCCAGAATTCTCGGCAGGGCGGCGACGGTGCAGTCGGTGGGGTGCATCAAAACTATGTCGCCTGCTTTCAGGTTTTTCGTTGCGCGCTCAAAGATTAAATCGGCGTTTTTGTCGCGCCAGTCAATCGTGTCGTGCGTCCACATTATCACCGTGTAGCCGAGTTCTTTGCAAGCGTCGAACATTGCATTTCCCATACTGCCGCTCGGCGGCGCGAAAAGTTTGGAATTTTTATAGTCGGGCAAGGCGTTCAGTGAGGAATCTATCATTCTTTCGGTGACTCTGATTTCCTCGATATTGCGCTGTTTGTTGAGTTTTGCGTGGTCTTGGTGGGAATAGCCGTGATTGCCTATTTCGTGACCGTCCGAGCAGAGTTTCAAGAGTGCGTCGCCGTTTTTTGCCGCCCACAAACCGCCTACGAAAAAGGTGGATTTGTAGCCGTATTCGTCGAGTATTTCGGCAATTTTCAACACGTTGTCCGTGCGCTCGTACACGTTGAAGGTCAAAGCGACGCTTTGCGTGCTTGCGTTTCCGCTGTAAACGGCGTTGTTGACTTGCTCGGCTTTGGCTTCTATGGGGTACGCCGCGACGAAGGATACGCCGAAAACAAGCAAAAGCACCGATACTATGACAAAATTTGCGCAAAAATTGCGGAACCTCGTTTCACTCATATCATAAAATATGATTGCGACTTTCAAACTATGTGGTATAATATCGATATGCAAAAAATGATTACTTTCAAAAGCGGATTGAAACTCGTATTCGTGCCGAACACCGCCGTAAGGTCGGTGGCAATCGGCGTATTCGTCGGCGCAGGCGTGGTTAAGGAAACGCCCGATATTGCCGGCATATCGCATTTTATCGAGCATATGGTGTTCAAAGGCACGGCAAATCGCAGTGCGTTCGACATCGTGAACGAAATCGACTGCATAGGCGCGCAAATCAACGCTTTCACCGCAAAGAGTTACACTTGTTTTCATACGGTATCTCTCGATACCAACGCCGAAAAGTGCGCGGACGTGCTGTCGGATATGTACTTCAATCCGTCTTTCGACCCGGTTGAACTCGAAAAAGAGCGTAGGGTGGTCATCGAGGAAATAAACGAAAGCGAAGACACGCCCGACGACTTGTGCCTCGAGCGGCTGTTGAGTCTCTATTTTAAGGGCTGTCCGCTTGAAAAAGCCATTCTCGGAACGAAGAAAACCCTCAAAGAAATGACGAGCCAAACGCTCAAAGACTATCACGACAAGCACTACGTCGCTCAAAACACGGTTTTGTCGATTGCTGGCAATCTCACCGAAGAGCAAGCCGTCGCGATTGCAAAGAAGTATTTTGAGGATAAATACACCACTCAAAAGGATTATGACAGCGCGCCCATATGCGCGCGTACGCCCCATTCGCACGCTTGCAAGCGCAAAAAATCGATTGAACAAACGCATATCGCGTTTGCGTTCCCGTCCTATCCGTACAACGACGAAAGATGCACCGCAATGCAACTTATGACGATAATTTTCAGCATGGAAATGTCGTCGAGACTGTTCCAAAGCGTGCGTGAAAAACTCGGACTTTGCTACACGATTTACGGCTATCCGTCCTCGTACCAGAACAACGGCGCGTTTGTAATTTACACGTCCACGAGTCCGCACAATACGGTGAAGGCTGTCGAGGCGATAAGGAACGAAATTGACCTTCTTATCGACAAGGGCGTAAGCGATGAGGAACTCAACAAGGGCAAAGAGCAACTCAAAACGTCGCTCGTCCTCGGACAGGAAAGCACGTCGGCGATGATGAGAACCTTCGGCGGACACGCAGTGCAAACGGGCGAACTTTACGACTTCGACAAACGCATAAAGAGCATAGATTCGGTGACGAAAGAGGACGTGAAGAAGTGCGCGAAAGAGATATTCGATTTCGCCGAAGTTTGCTCGTCGATAGTCGCCCCCGACGATGACGTGGATATTCTCAAAATCATAAAAAGAAACGATTAGAATATCGAAAACGGCATTGCAAATATATTGCAATGCCGTTTTTGAAATATTCGCTTATTCGAAGACTACTTATAAACGGAATGTGTTGATTCGAAGACGGAACGCGAGCCGCAAGGCGGCGAGGAAGCGAGTGCCGAACTTGACGATAAGTACAAATGAGCGGGCGAGTGTGGATTTTTTCGCCCGTGAACGAGTGACACGGCTTTCAGCCGATTTGTATTGCCAACAGCCCGTCTGCCGTTCGTTGCTCGCAACGAACTAGCGATTGCTACGAAGTCAATCGCGTCAGTGTTGCCCCACGCGAAGCGGACACCGTGGGTTCCCTCAAAGTATGCAGAGGGGGAACGGCGGTGGGGGAAACACGTGAGGAAGGGGGAAGTTGTAATTATAGTTAACGCCGCCAAACTCTTGTAGCGGAATAACAAAACGCGAGAGGAATGGGGTAAAGTTTTATTGTATTTTTGTATGCTAACTCTTATATATTTTGTCCGATAAAAAATCTTTGACGTTCTTTCGACATTTTCTCTTGTAAATATACTTATATTGTGGTATAATCTTGATACTAATATTATATATTATCGGGAAGGTTTACCTTGACAGATACAAGACAGGCAAAAGCAAACAGAGGCAACAGAATCGCGGCAGGGGTGCTTATCATACTCGTGTCGCTGTTTTGCTTCCTTTCATTGGTCGGCGCGTTGGGCGGCGTGGGAAGAATGGTCTATTCTTTCCTATGCGGATTTTTCGGTCTTGCCGCTTATGCCTATTCGCTTATGGCTCTCATCATCGGCATTGCCGTCACTTTCAACGTGCGCCCCAAAATGCGCTTGTCCAAAGCGTTGACTTATTTCGGTTTGCTTATACTCGGCATTTTCGCACTTCACATTTACACTTCGAGCACGCACATCGTCGGCGCAAGTTATGCCGATTATCTTCTTGCGTGCTACAACGGCACAAACACAGCAGGCGGTATGCTTTTAGGCTTGGCGGCGTATCCGCTTATGAAAGTCATAACGTCGGTGGGCGCGCTTATCGCGGCTTGCGTGGCGTTTTTCGTGCTTGCGTTTTTTGCGATTTATCCCTCTATCAAACGCAACGTCACCTACACGGTCGCAACCAAAGGCGAGCGTGAGCGCAGACTGAGAGAACCCAAGCAAAAACGCTCTCTTTTCTCGAAACCTCAAAAAACGACTGCCGTTCAATCGCCGCTCGTTGAAGCGCAAGACGCACCTACGATTACCGATTTCAATTCGGCAAGCAGCGGCAAGGGGCTTTACGTCGTGGACGTCCCGGGCGATCCGCTTCAACGCAAAGTGAACAAAAAGGCACTCGGCGCAGAGGGGTACAGTCCGCTCGATTCTTTCAATCCGCTTTATCCCAACGCTCAAGGCACGGTAGAGGACGAAGTTAAACGTCCGACGTACGCGCAAGGCGAGGACAGATTCTCGGCAAGAGGCATTGCAAAAGACATTCTTTTCGGCGCAGGTCCGAACAAGGACAATCTTGCGAGATTCGACACTTTGAAAGACCCGAGCAACGCGCTCTCGAACGTCAGCGCGCCGTATAGCGCACTCAGAAGAAACGAACTTAAATCCAAACTCGGCGTGGACGCGACTCAAAGCGCGATTCGCGAAGACTTTATGTCGAGATACAGAGCCGTTCAACCCGAGCCGCAAACCGCGCAAGCCGCTCAATCGGCGCAAGCGCAACAAAAACCGCAAGAATCCGCCACGAGCAACATTAAAACGCCGCTCGATTTCAAGCGTGATTTCAGCGCGCTCAAACAAGAGCAAACTCAACGCTTCGGTCAGATGTACGCAAAACCCGAATACGAGGCGGGCGTGCATATGGAGCAACAGGACGAAGCGTGCCTTATCGCCGAACCAGTAAAGAAAGAAGTGGTCAAACCCACAAAGACTTACGACGGGGCGGAGGCTATCAATTCCACCATTCAAAAAGCAAACGAATCCGTATCCAAACAGCAAGTGAACGTCGGTATGCTGGGCGCACTCAACAGAGCCATTTCGGGCGAGGAAGAACAAAAACCTGCCGTGAAAGAGGAAATCGTGTCCGAAGCGTACGAAAAACCCAAGACGGATATGGTGTTTATAGCGCGTGAAAAAGCGGAACAAGACGCGCAAAATACCGCTAAAAACGTGCAAAATTCGGAGCAAAACACGCAAAGCGCAACGCAAAAGCAAACAAGTAACGATACGCAGGCGGCAAAGAATCCGCCCGTCGTATCTCCCAAGAAAACGGCGAGCATTGACGACCTCGACAGAAGCGGATATAAACCCGTGCAAGGCGAGGCGAAGTTGCCGAGAGCCTTTTCGCAAACCGCCGTCGAGGAAGAAAAGACGGAAACCAATTTCTTTGGCGGCATAGGCAAGACGAAACCCGTCAAGACTTACGAAATGAGCAAAGCCACGCTTGAAAATCAACGTCCGAAGTACGTCGACGAAGACTCGACCGTCGGCGGCGACAATCCGAGCGCGCCTGCTCCTATTCAACAAAAGGTTACGGGCGGCGATATGTCGAGAGCGGCAATTCAATCCACGACCGCAATCGCCAAAAATTCCGCAAAAGACATCGAAAACGCAGAGGTCAAGGCTCGCATTCAAAACATAAAGCAAGCGATAAAAGAAACTCCGCAAATGGGTCAGTACGAGCGAGAAGCGCTTATGCGCGAGGAAAAGATGAAAGCCTCGCAATCTCGCGGCATACAAAAGGCGGAAACGCCCAAGAAAGAGGAGAAGGAAAGACTTACGCAAGTGAATATGGATCAAGCCATATCTCAAGCCGCGCCAAAACGTCCCTACGTTGCGCCGCCGCTCAACTTGCTCAATCCGCCCGCGCCCGAAATCGATCAAAACGAGGACTACGAGAAGAAGAAAGAACAAATCATCAATACGCTTGCGTTTTTCAGCATTACGGGCGAGGTTATCGACATTATGGTCGGACCTACGTTCACGATGTACAAGTTGCGCGTCGAGATGCCGAGAGGCAGAACTATCGGCTATATTTCATCGCTTGAAAGCGACATCGCAATGAAGATGGAAGCGGGAAGCGTGCGTATCATCGCGCCTATCCCCGGCGAAAACGCGGTCGGCATCGAAGTGCCCAACAAGCATAGAAGAAACGTCAACCTCAGCGAGATCATTCAATCGCCCGAATTCAACAACGCAAAAGCACCCGCAACGTTCGCACTCGGCAAAAACCTTTACGGCGATTCGAGAGTTGTGGAAATCAAAAAACTTCCGCACGTTCTCATTGCGGGCGCGACGGGCGCAGGCAAGAGTTGCTGCATAAACTCCATTATCGTAAGTTTGCTCTACAAGGCTTCGCCCGACGACGTGCGCCTCATCCTCATCGACCCCAAGCGCATAGAAATGAGCGTGTACGCAGGCATTCCGCACCTTCTTATGGACGAAATTATCTGTGATACGGACAAGGCTATCCGCGCACTCAACTGGGCGATAAGCGAGATGGAAAGGCGTATCAAATTCCTCGCCGAAGTCAATTACAGAGATATTGACGAGTATAATGCCGATTGCCAAAAGAACGGCTACGAAAAGATGCCGAGAATCGTCATAATCGTTGACGAGTTCGCAGACCTTATGTCTACGGGCAAAAAGGCGGTCGAGGACACCGTAAACCGTATCGCAAGACTTGCGCGTGCGGTGGGTATTCACCTTATGCTCGCAACGCAAAGACCGTCCGTCGACGTTATCAGCGGTACGATCAAAAACAACTTCCCCAGCCGTGTGGCGTTCAAGGTTACGTCGAGTTTCGACAGCAAAACCATTCTCGACACGGTGGGCGCGGACAAACTGCTCGGCTACGGCGATTTGCTGTATATGATGCCCGGCGCAAACGACCTCGAACGTATGCAAGGCGCGTTTATCTCAAACGAAGAAGTCAAGAGAGTGGTGGATTTTGTCAAATCCAAAAACGACGCGTACTTCGACAACAATATCAAAGACGCAATCTTCAAAGACAAAGAGGAAGAAAAACCCTCTCAATCCAAAGAACAGCACGCAAGCGACAAGGATAAGATTCCGCCCGAACTTTTCGACGCTTTGCAACTTGGCATAGAACTTCGCGAGGAACAGGACGCACCTATCAGCATATCCTTTATGCAACGTCGTCTTGGTCTCGGTTGGCCGAAAGCGGCAAAGATTTACGACAAGATGGACCTTATGGGCTATCTTACCCCCGACGAACACGACCCCAAAAAGAAGAAGGTCAACATCACTTACGAGGAACTTGAAGAACTCAAAGCCTCGTCTCAAAGCGAGGACGACGAATGAAAATAGGCGCAATATCGCTCGGTTGCGATAAAAACAGAGTGGACACCGAAAAGATGCTCTCTCGCCTCGTTGGCGGCGGACATACGCTCGTGGGCAGCGAGGAAGAAGCCGACGTTATCATCGTCAACACCTGCGCTTTTATCGACAAAGCAAAAGAAGAATCCATAGACGAGATTTTGAGTGCGATTGCCGCAAAAAATGCGGGCAAGGGCAAAAAAGTCATTGTGACAGGGTGTCTTGCTCAAAGATACGCCGATACGCTCAAAGAGGAATTCCCCGAAGTGGACGCTATACTCGGCATTGCCGACTACGACGCGATTTTGAAGACTGTCGAGGACGTAGCGGACGGCGAAAAAGTGCTTAATTGCGCAAATCTCGACGCTTTCTATTCGGACAGAGTGCTTACGACCCCGTATCACTACGCGTATCTCAAAATTGCGGACGGTTGCAGCAATCATTGCACCTACTGCGCTATACCGTCCATAAGAGGCAAGTACCGCTCGGAAAAACTCGACGACTTGATTCGCGAAGCGAAAAAGTTGTCCGACGACGGCGTGAAAGAACTCATTTTGGTTGCGCAGGACGTGACGAGATACGGTACGGATTTTGACGGAAAACCGCACTTAATCGAACTTCTGGACAGACTTTCAAAGCTCGATTTTGCGTGGATTCGCCTGTTGTATCTCTATCCGGAAATGGTGGACGACAAACTCATAGAATACGTCAAAAACAACGATAAAATCGCAAAATATATGGATATTCCGCTTCAACACGTCGACGACGACGTTTTGAAACGTATGAACCGCAGAACGAACGAAAAGAGCATAAGAGAACTTATCTCCAAACTAAAAAACGCCGACATTGCGGTGCGCACGACGTTTATTTGCGGATTCCCCGGCGAAACGCAAGAGCAGTTTGAAAAACTCGAAAAATTCGTCAAGGAAGTCAAATTCGACTACGCGGGATTTTTTGCGTATTCGAGGGAAGAAGGCACGCCTGCGGACAAACTCGACGGACATCTCGACGAGTGTGTAAAGGAAGAGCGCGCAAACAAATTGCGTGCGATTCAAGAAAAAATAATCAAGAGCCGCAACAAAGAGTTGATAGGCTCAAAAATCAAGGTCATATACGACGACATCGACTACGACAGACAAAAATTTGTCGGAAGAAGCCAAACGCAAGCGCCCGACATCGACAACGTGACGTTGTTCGAATCGGACGAGGAAGTGAGAATAGGCGAGTTTTACACCGTCGAAATCACGGGTGGCGACGGCATCGACCTTGTGGGAAAGGCAATAAAATGAAAATCACTCTCGCAACGAAAATCACAATAGCGCGCATATTTTTGATTGTTCCGACAATCGCGATGTTCATCGCGGCGGAACTTGCAAACGTATCGCAAGGAGCGCATATCGCACTGATAGTCATAGCGGCGGTTTTATTTGCAATCTGCTGCGCAACCGACTTTATCGACGGTCACATCGCAAGGAAGACCAACACCGTGTCTATGCTCGGCAAGTTTTTGGACCCGCTCGCAGACAAGGTTGTCATCGTAGTGATGCTGTTCCTTATCGTTCTGTTCCGTGACGGACTTTCGATGGGCGGCGTTTATCCGCACAATGCGCTCGTAATCGCTTTGCTTTCGGGTATAATCCTTTCGAGAGAACTTATGATAGGCGTGTTCCGCTCCATAGCGGCTTCGAGAGGACTCGTGCTTGCGGCGGACATTTACGGCAAAATCAAAACCGTATGTCTCGATGTCGGCGTAACCGTACTTATGCTCGCAGGGCTTCATCCCGCACTCGGTTGGATAGGCACGATCGTGTTCTATATCGGCTCGTTCTTTGCGGTGTACAGCGGATTCAACTACGTCTTTAAAAACAAACACGTTCTCAAACAAGACGACGAGGACGAAAAGGAAAGCGAAAGCGAAGAAGCAAACCAATCAAAATAACGAAAACAACGAGCAATTACGCTCGGCAAAAGCGATTCGTCAAGTTAGATAACCGAAAATGATAAAAGAAATCGTCAAAATCTGCGGACTTAGCAAAGAGGAAATTCTCTCGAAACTCAAAATTTTCGAGGGATTCGGCGTGGATTTTTCGGTTGACGAGAACTGCCTCGACGCAACGATAACGATGACGAGCGACGCAAGTCGTGAAGTGTTCGAAACAATCAAGAGCAGAGTGTACAACGTCTTTGAAGAGGAAGTGTATTCTGCGTCGGAAGGCTTGCTCGAAGAAATTGCGGCAAGGCTTTTGAGAATGAACAACCGCACTCTCGCCGTAGGCGAAAGTCTGACGGGCGGTGAAATCTGTTCGAGGCTTACAAGCATTGCAGGCATCAGCGCGAATTTTTACGAGGGTATCGTGTGCTACAATCGTGCCTCGAAGGTCGAAAGGCTCGGCGTTCCCAAATCCGTGCTTGCAGACTACGGCGCGGTGAGCAGAGAAACCGCATACGCAATGGTCAAAGGTCTTTGCAAACGCCCTGTCGACATCGCTTTGGCAACGACCGGACTTGCAGGTCCGACGGGCGACGAGGGAAAACCGGTCGGGCTTGTGTACATCGCAGTCGGAGGCGGCGATTTTATCACTGTTTTCGAGCGCAGATTTTCGGGCAGCCGCAACGAGATACGCACGGCAACTTCCAACGTCGCGCTGTTTTATCTCATAAGATATTTGAAAGGTGATATCCTGCGACTTTGATGCACCGATTTCGGTACATCGAGCGTGACATAATATATACAAAGGAAAAACATTTGCCTTCAAGAGGCGAAAGGATATAAAGGAGAACAACTATGGCAGACAAAATTCAGGATAAGTCAACCGACAAGGAACACAACCTGCAACTTGCGCTCGCAAAAATAGAAAAGGACTTCGGCAAAGGCGCGATTATGCGCTTGGGCGAAACGGAAATCCCCAAAGTCGAAGCGATTTCGACGGGTTGTTTGACGCTTGACGTCGCACTCGGCATCGGCGGTATCCCGAAGGGAAGAATAATCGAAATCTACGGACCCGAATCTTCGGGCAAAACGACCGTTGCGCTTCACTGCGTGGCGGAAGTGCAAAAGGACGGGGGCACGGCGGCGTTCGTTGACGCAGAGCATGCTCTCGACCCGATTTACGCTTCAAAACTCGGCGTAAATCTCGACGACCTCTACATATCTCAACCCGACAGCGGCGAGCAAGCGCTCGAAATCACCGAAACGCTCATAAGAAGCGGCGCAATCGACATCATCGTCATCGACTCCGTTGCCGCACTCACGCCGCAAGCCGAACTCGACGGTGATATGGGCGACAGCCACGTCGGTATGCAAGCGCGTCTTATGTCGCAGGCACTGCGCAAAATCACCGCCGCTTCGGCAAAGAGCAAATGCACAATCATCTTCATCAACCAGTTGAGAGAGAAGATCGGCGTTATGTACGGCAATCCAGAAACCACCACCGGAGGCAAAGCGCTCAAATTCTACGCTTCCGTGCGTATCGAAATCAGAAAAGCGGACACCCTCAAAGACGGCAGCGACATCGTGGGCAACCACGTCAAGGCAAAAGTCGTCAAAAACAAGGTCGCGCCTCCGTTCAAAGTTGCCGAGTTCGACATTATGTACGGCACGGGCATTTCCAACATGGGTTGCGTTTTGGACCTTGCCGTCGAAAACGGATTCGTTCAAAAGAGCGGCAGTTGGTTCAGTTACAACGACGAAAAGATCGGACAGGGAAGAGACAAGGCTATGGATTTCTTGAAGTCCAACCCCGAAATTTTCAAAGAACTCGACGCGAAAATTCGCGAAAAATACGAGATGAACAAGTGATTTTCGCCTCGTAAAACCCCGATTTGAACAAAAATCGCTTTTCATTGCCGAAAAGCGATTTTTTTTTGGGACTCCGCATTGACGAAACGTTATAAATAGTATATACTATATATGACAAAACTATATATTGAAAACAATATTTGGTATAGATACAAAGTTTGCATATTAAATCTTGGGGATTTCTCGGTTTGAAAAAACTTTTCGTATAGCCGTATTTTTGCTTTCTCGTGTGGTTTTGATTATATATATGGAGGTCGACTATGACCGGGAATTTCAATTTTCTGATTGCTGCTCTCACACCGGGTGCGGCTGCCGGAATCGCGGCGGCTTGTGCAATCGTCGTGGGCGCACTGATCGGTTTCATTGTTCACAGGGTCTATTCTCAAAACAAAATCGGCAATGCGAAACGCGAAGCGGCAAGAATTATCGAAGAAGCAAATCTCGAAGCAAAGACCATCCGCAAGGACGGTATGCTCGAGGCAAAGGAACAAATGAACAAAATGCGCGTTGATTTCGAAAACGAAACCAAAGAGCGCAAGCAAGAGTGGCAACGCACCGAAAACCGCCTCGCTCAAAAAGAGGCGACCCTCGATAAGAAAGAGGACGCTCTCGACAAAAAGGACGCAACTCTCGACAAAAAAATCGACGAAGCGGAAAAAGCGCAGAAGCAAATCGAGGAAACAAAAGAGCGTTTGAAAGGCATTGAAAACGAACTTAGCAACGCTCAACAAACAATGCAGAAGGAACTCGAAAGAGTTGCCGGCATGACCAAAGAGGAAGCGTCGCAAGAACTCAAAGACGCATTGCTCGAAAGCGTGAAGAAGAGCAGTGCAAACGACGCAAAACTCATCATTCAGGAAGCAAAAGACAATGCGGTCAAAGAGGCGCAAAACATCATTTCGCAAGCGATTCAACGCTGCGCCGCCGACACCGCAACCGAAAACACCGTATCCGTCGTGGCATTGCCAAACGACGAGATGAAGGGCAGAATCATCGGACGTATGGGCAGAAACATCCGCGCTCTTGAAAGCGCGACGGGCGTCGACCTCATCATCGACGACACTCCCGACGTTATCACTCTTTCGAGTTTTGACCCTGTAAGAAGGGAAGTCGCAAGGCTCACTCTCGAAAAACTTATCACCGACGGTCGCATCCATCCCGCTCGCATAGAGGAAATGGTGGACAAGGTGAGAAAGGAAGTCGAGCAAGGCATTAAGGAAGCAGGCGAAGAAGCGGCGTTCGAAGTGGGTGTACACGGCTTGCATCCCGAACTTATCAAGATTCTCGGCAGGCTTAAATACCGCACCAGTTACGGACAAAACGTGCTTAAACACTCAATCGAAGTCGCGTCCGTTGCGGCTGTTATGGCGGCAGAACTCGGCGTTGATTCGCGTATCGCAAAGAGAGCGGGCTTGCTCCACGACATCGGCAAGGCAATCGATCACGAGTTTGAAGGTACTCACATTCAACTCGGTGTGGAAATCGCCAAGAAGTATCGCGAGAGCAACGAGGTCATTCACGCAATCGCGGCGCACCACAACGACATCGAACCGCAAACTATCGACGCAGTTCTCGTTCAAGCCGCAGACGCTATATCCAGCGCGAGACCCGGCGCAAGACGCGAATCCGTCGAAACCTACGTCAAACGTATCGAGAAACTCGAAGACATCGCAAAATCCTTTGACGGCGTGGATCAATCCTTCGCAGTGCAGGCGGGCAGAGAAATTCGCGTTATGGTCAAACCCGAACAGGTCAACGATGCGTCCACCGTTTTTCTCGCAAAAGAGATCGCGCAAAAACTCGAAAATGAACTCGAATATCCCGGACAAATCAAAGTCAATGTCATCAGAGAGGTTCGCAGCGTAGAGTATGCAAAGTAAGTTTTTGAACAAACAATACCGCGCCGCTTCGAGGATTATGCAATATTTTGCGTAAAACTTGCATTGCGGCGCATATGGTGTTAAAATACCTTATAGGCTTTAACGCAACAATACAAAACACACATATTTAGGAGAATATCATTATGGCACAAATTATGGCAGGCGATTTGAGAAAGGGCATCACTTTCCTCTATGACAACAAGATTATGACCATAGTAGATTTCTTGCACGTCAAACCGGGCAAGGGCGCTGCTTTCGTTCGCACCAAGATGAAAAACGTCGTCACCGGTGCCGTGCTCGAACAAACTTTCAACCCCACCGAAAAATTTGAACTCGCACACATCGAAACCAAAACTATGGAATACCTCTACAACGACGGTGAATTCTATTACTTTATGGATGCCGACACCTACGAGCAAATTCCGCTCAACAAGAGCCAAGTCGAGGACGCGCTCAACTTTGTCAAAGAGAATATGAACGTCACTATGAAGTTCTTCCAAGGCGCGCCGTTCTCTGTCGAACCGCCAAACTTTGTCGAACTTCTCATCACCGTATGCGAGCCGGCAGTTGCAGGCAACACCGCAACCAACGCCACCAAGCCCGCAACCGTCGAAACCGGTTACGAACTTCAAGTGCCTATGTTCGTCAATGAGGGGGATACTATTAGGATTGATACTCGCACCGGCGAATATATGTCAAGAGTCTGAAACGGCGAATAGCTTTGTCAAAGCCTCTCAAACACACGTCGTGTACGTCATGTACACTAGGCGAGTGTTTGAGAGGCTTTTTCGCACTCTTCATCCGTTTCAGACTCTTGACAACATTTCTTCATCTGTTTGGCGCACTTAGATAATAGCATGTGTTCTTCAACCATTTCAGACTCTTGACAACATTTCTTCATCTGTTTGGTGCGCTTAGATATTGATGTGCGTTGTGCGAGCGTCAAAAGGGTTTTTTCGCGCTCTTCATCCGTTTCAGGCTCTGGACACCTCTTATCAGTTAGCATTAACGATTGTTATTCATCCGTCCGTCAACTCATTTACGCTATGTAAATTAGGGTTGCCGTTCGGGTGCCTCTTTCTTGTTCTTCATCTGTTTGGCGCGCTTAGATAATAGTGCGAGCGTCAAAAGGGTTTTTTCGCGCTCTTCATCCGCGCAAAAATTATCGCATAGGCAACGGCAACACGCAAGTGAGCGTATCGCCGAGAGCCTCGCTCGATTTATTGCGCTACTAACCGCGCAAGCCCTCTTTGCTCTCAAATTAAGACGGATAAAAACTCAAACCGCAATTCCGCACGAGTGCTTGCTTTGTGGGGCGTGCTTCGCACGCAGGCGGACAACAACTCGTTTTAGTCACGCTTTCTAAAAATCACATTAAGTATTTAATTTTTATCACAATAATCAAACTTACTGTTTATATCATTTTCAAATTTCATTTTCCACTTCATTTTCGTTTGCGAAAAAAGGCTAAATTTGTCGCATTGCTATTTGCTCTTTACGCTCGGCATATAGTTTTGTATGCTTGAAGATTTGCTCGGTGAGAGAATCGCCAAAATTGTCGGTGATGAAAAGAATATTGCCGAATTGCGCGTGAGGGTGGGCAGACCTTTACTTGCTTGCGGCATCGACGGCAAAAGAAAGGTTGCGTCGAGTTGCGGCGCGCCGTATATCGTCACGCAAAAGGATGTCGAGGACATTCTGGCACGTGCGACGAATATGTCGTTTTACAGCGCGTCCGACGAGATGAAAAGGGGATACGTTCCATGCAAGCATTATCGAATCGGCGTGGGCGGCGAGGGCGTACTCGAAGGCGGCAAACTTATGGGCATAAAAAACGTTGCGTTTTTGGTGATTCGCGTGCCGCATCAAATCAAGGGCATTGCGGACAAAGTCGCCGCAGACGTATTCAAGGACGGCAAGGCTCGCAACACGCTTATAGTTTCGCCTACGGGCGGTGGAAAGACGACGTTGCTTCGGGAACTTGCTCGCATAGCCTCAAAGCGTTTCAACGTGGTGGTAATCGACGAAAGGTACGAACTTTGCGCAATGTCGAAAGGCGTGCCGCTTCTCGATATAGGCGATGCGGAAGTCGTGAGCGGCGTGCCGAAAAAGGACGCATACGAAAACTGCGTGAGGGCGATGAACCCTGACATTATCGTCACGGACGAGTTGTTCGGAATGGAGGACGTAAAGTCTATTTTCGACGTTATGAGGTGCGGTGTGAGCGTATTTGCTACGTTGCACGGCGAGAGCGTCGAAAGCGTGCAAAGCAGCGAGTTTGCGCCGTTAATCGAGGCGTTCGACATCGTGTACGCTCTCGGCAAAAATCCCGTCGGCACAATAGTCGAGAAAAAAATATGAGCGAGATATTGAGGCTTATTGCAGGCGGATTGCTTGCGTTGATTGCGTGCTACTTCGGCTTGCTGATAAAGAGAAGATACAAGTCGAGGGCGGAGTATTATAAGTCGGCGTGCGAGTTTGTAAAGTGCGTGGCGACCGAACTCTCTATGAAAAAAACACCGATGCCCGACATTGCCGAAAACTTTTTGAAAGGCAGAAACGGAGATTTTGAAAAGACGGTGGAAACGTGGCTCGACCTTGCAAGAAAAGGAAAGACTTTCGCCTATGAAAACGCCACGGTTTCGTTTCTTAAAAACGAGGAGAAAAAGCAGATCGCCGACTTCTTTTCGGCACTCGGGAAGACCGCTCTCGACGACCAACTTTCGCATATAGGTTACTACGAAAACGTGTTCGAGTCGAAGAAAGCAAAGTGCGAGGACGAGAGCAAAAAACTCGGCGGAATGTACTTCAAACTGTGCGTGCTTTTGGGCATTGCGATAATGTTGATTTTGGCGTGAGGAAGAAAATATGGACGTAAACATTATATTGAAAATCGCAGGGGTAGGGTTGCTCACGGCAATCGTTTGCGTGATATTGAAAAAGAGCGACAGAGATGAAATCGCAACGTTCGCAACGCTTGCGGGTCTTATCATAGTTGCGGTTCTGGTGCTCGATATGCTTGGCGGTCTGTTCGACACGCTAAAATCGATACTGGCACTTTATTGATACTTTTCGACACGATAAACATCGTTTAACGTCGAAACACACTTGCTTGAATTGCGAGAAAACAGAAGGTAGATATGATTTTCAAACTTGTCGGAATTGCTTTGACGGGCATAGTCGCGGTGACGTTGCTCAAAAATTCAAAGCCCGAATTCAGCGTGTTTGCAACCATAGCGACGGGCGTCGTTATGGTTATAAGTATGTTGTCCGCGCTTCAGGAAGTGGTGCTTGCTTTCGACTCTATCGTCGAAAAAAGCGGCATAAACGACGAGGTGTTTTCGGCGGTTTTGAAGATTATCGGCATAGGCTATCTTACAGAATATTCGTCGTCCGTCGCAACGGACGCGGGGTGCGATTCCATTGCGCAAAAACTGCAATTCGGCGGCAAAATCACGATATTTTTGATGAGCATTTCAATCGTCAAATCTCTTGTGGACGTGGTGTCCGCGCTCGTTTCGACCATATGAGAAAATCCGAGTTTTCCGTCAAAATCAAGCCTTTGATTCGCATTGAAAAAAGTGCGAAAAAACGCCGTTTTTTTGCGGTTTTTTGCGTGTTTTTCATATGCTTTTTTGCGGTGGTTTCTTGCGTTTTTTCGGACGGCGACTACGCCTATGCCGCAGAAAAGTCGCAAGAAGAAATCGAAAAGGAATTCAATTCGACGGTGGACGAGGTTATCGACGGACTTGACCTAAAAGCGTTGCAAGAGTTTTTGGATTCGCTCGGACAAGAGGAGAGTGAGGCGGTGTCGATCGAAGATATAAAGCACGCGCTGAAATCTCTCGTAAGCGGCGAACCGCGCAGTTTTTACGAGAGTTTTATAACCCTGCTTTCAAAGTCGGCAGGTAGATACTTTTTGTCGTTTTTGCCGAGTTTTTTGACGATTGTCATAATTTGCCTTTTGAAAAATATGCTGTGTTCGCTCACGGGCGACTTTCTCAACAACTCGACGACAGAGGTCGTTCACACGGTTTGTTATTCGGCAATCGTCATAGTGTTGATGAGCGGAATCGCAAGCATAATAAAGACGGTGAGCGACGCGATAAACGCAATGTCGAAGTTTGCGGACGTGATTTTCCCGGTGCTTTTGACCCTGCTTTCGGCACTCGGCGCGACGACGACGGTTGCGGGATATTCGCCGCTTATGGCGGTACTCAGCACGTTTATTATGAAACTCGTAACGACCGTGGTGTTGCCTGCGTTTATCGCGTGCATAGTTTTTTGCGTTGTGGGCAACATCTCGACAACCGTCAAACTCGACAAACTCGCAAAACTCATAAAGTCCGCTTCGGGCTGGCTTATCGGCATAGCGTTCGGCATATACGCAACTTTTCTCACGGTGCAGGGGATAACGGGCGGCGCGGTGGACAAATTCGGATTCAACGTCGCAAAATTCGCGGTTTCGAGTTACGTTCCAATTTTGGGCGGTTATCTGTCCGACGGACTCGATTTGCTCACTGCTTCCGTCGTACTTGTCAAAAACGCACTCGGCTATACTGGCGCAATCGTGCTGTGCGCCGTTGCCGCATTTCCCATTCTCAAAGTGGTGATATTCTCGCTCGTGCTTAAACTCACTTCCGCCATATGCGAGCCGCTCGGCGATTCGCGAACGTCGGGGCTTCTGTTTTCGGTGTCGAAAAATATGAATTTGCTTGTAACAGCGCTTGCAGGCGTTGCGTTCTTGTTCTTTTTGCTGCTTATGCTTTTAATATCGTCTTGCAACTTCGGGGTGTGATATGAGCGCGTGGATAATGTCTGTCGTTGGGGTGATATGTCTCGGCGTACTTCTCGAAATAGTTTTGCCGAGCGGAAAAAGCACAAAGTATATCAAGGGCGCGTTTTCGCTGCTCGTTGTGTTTGCAATTGCTTCGATAATTCCGACCATAGCCAAAGCGGAATGGACTTTGAACGTCGACGATATGTTTTCAAAAAACGATACGAGCGTTTCGACCGGACTCGATTTGACGTTGAAGTCGAGCGAAAAAGTACGCCTTGCTCTTAAAAACGAGGGGTGCGAGAGTAGGGTGGAGATAAAATATAGCGGAACGGTTGCAACGAGTGTTTTGGTATACGTCGAAAAAACGCAAATATCGGGCGAAAAAATCGTCGCAATCGCTTCCGAAATACTGAACGTTTCAAAGAATATAGTAAGGGTTATTTACAGCGAATTTTGAATTGAATATCCGCTTAAAAACGGCTAAAATGCGGTCTAAAAATGACAAATAACACTGTTTGCAAACGGAAAAAACGCTATGAAAAAGCCTCTATGCGCGCGCACGCGCGCCCGCAGGTACAATAAAAGTTCGCGTGCGCGCGTGCGCGCGAAAAGACGATTTTTTTTATGGTCCTTCCGCAATTTCCCTTACGGTTTCTTCCGCAAATTTTGTGTAAATATTTCTTGCTTTTTACGTCTTTTATATAATTTGATAATTTGCGGAATATTTGAAAAGCACTCGATATATATTTTGATATGAGCGAAGGGATTGACAAAATCAAAGCCGACGCAAAAGGCGTTTTCGAGAAAATCAAAGGGATAAAAAATATAAAGATTATCGTTTTGATATTCATAATTGCAATCGCGCTCATCATATACTCTAACGTAGCGACGACAAAACAGAGTACAGCGCAGACCTTTCAAAACGACGAAGAGGCGAGGCTTTCGAGCATACTTTCATCGGTGGAAGGCGCGGGCGAGGTGGAAACGATGATAACAAAATCGTCGGGGCAGGTGGTAGGCGTGCTTGTCATTGCCGACGGCGCAAGCAATCCCCTCGTAAGGCTCAGATTGTTGCAGGCGACATCATCCGCGCTCGGCGTGGACTATGAAATCGTGAGCGTTTTGAGTCGCACAAAATGAGAACCTATAGGAGGAATATATGAAAATGAAACCAAAAACCAAAAAGATAATCGTTTTGTCGGTTATGGTTGCCTTGCTCGTTGCAACGGGCGTGCTGAACTTTGTTTTGAGCGACAAACTCAACAAGACGTCCGACGACGTAACCGAACAACAAAGCACCGTAACGCAGACTTTCTTTGCGGCGGCGAGAAGCGACCGCGACGCAACGAGAGAATCCGAGTTCTTGTATCTTGACGCAATTATGAATTCCGAGGACAGTTCTGAAAGCGCAAAGACAACGGCGCAAGAACAGAAGATGCTGATTGTCGAAAGAATGGAAAAGGAACTTGCTCTTGAAACTCTCATCAAAGGAAGGGGATTCGAGGATGCAATCGTCACAATCGGCGACAACGGAGTGAGCATCGTAGTGGGGCAGAGCGAACTTACGCCCGAACAAGCCAATCAAATTCTTTCCGTCGTCGTGTCCGAAACAACGTTCAAACCGACAGAAGTCAAAGTGATTCCTTTCAACTGACATAGGGGGGGGATTAGACGGGGCGCATCGCACGAGCGGTGCGCTTTTGCTTGCTCGTTACGCTCAAAATAATTTTTGCGAGCGGTTGATATAATTTTTTGCGTGTGATATAATAATCAAAAAAGAGGTCGAATATGGCAAAAGAAAAATCACCGGTATTGAATGACGTTCTCGTTTCGCTCGCAACCGAAGCGGCGCAAGACGTCGAAGGCATACGTCTTCTCAATTCGAAGCGCAATCGCTGCGCGGTGTCCGTATACGTTTTGCCCAACGAAAAAGTCACCGTCGACTTTTTTGTGAGTATCGATTTGGGATACAGCGTCCCAACGCAAGTGGCGGTTTTGCAAGAGAAAGTAAAAAAACAAATCGAAGGAGCAACCAAGTTTAAGGTTCAATCCGTAAACGTGCAGGTTGTCACTGTAAACGTAGCGCAATAAATATGAGAAGAATAGCAAGAGAAAACGTATTCAAACTGGTGTTCGAATACACCTTCTACGGCTCGGTGAACGAGTCCACTTTGGAATTGATGCTCGTTGACAGCGACCTCACCGAAGACGACCGCCGGTATATCAATTCGACATATCTCGGCGTTGCGACAAACGATGAGAAACTCAAAAAGATTATTCAAAGCCATCTCGAAGGCTATACGCTCGAAAGAGTATATCGTCCCGACTATGCGGTGCTGCTGGTTGCGACGTACGAACTTTTGGAACATACCGCGCCGAATGCGGTCGTAATAAACGAAGCGGTGGAACTTTCAAAGAAGTACGGCACGGACAAATCAGGCTCCTTTGTGAACGGCGTGCTCGCAAAGATAGTGAAAGATATAGACTAAAGTTGCCAATCTCTCCCGAAATTTTCAAATGATGCAGAATTTATGTGCAAATGTTTGATATTTCGGGATTTTTTAACTCAAAAACAGCGTAAAAATGCCGAAAAATCGGTGTTTTACTGCAAAAAAGGTGTATAAAGTGTCGATTATGTCAGATAAAACCCCATTTTCTGAAAATACAATATCCGTAAGCGAGGTCAACGCCACGATAAAATCGTGCATTGACGCTCCGATATTCAAAGGTTTGGAAGTTTTCGGCGAGATTTCGGGCTACAAGTTTTCGGGACCTCACGCTTACTTCACTTTGAAGGATAAATTCTCGCAACTTTCCTGCGTGTGCTTCTACGCGCAAAAAACCTATGTCCCGAAAGACGGCGAAAGCGTCATTGCGCGCGGCTCGCTCGACTACTATGTCAAGGGCGGCAGGCTCTCGTTGCAAGTGAGTTCGATGACTCCGGTCGGGCAAGGCATGCTGTTTTTGGAATTTGAAAGGCTCAAAGCAAAACTGCAAGAGGAAGGTTTGTTTGACGAGGCGCACAAAAAGCCCATTCCGCAATTTGCAAAAAACGTGCTTGTCGTCACGTCAAAAACGGGCGCGGTCATTCGCGACATCGTGACTACGGTGAGGCGCAAAAATCCCGTCATCGACATCGTTGTCAAGGACGTGAGAGTGCAGGGCGAGGGCGCAGGAAAAGAGATTGCCAAAGTGCTCGAGTGCGTGGACAATCTCGGATATGACGTTATCGTGATTGCAAGGGGCGGAGGCTCGCTCGAAGACCTTGCTCCGTTCTACGACGAAACGCTTGTGAGGACGGTGTACAAAATGAAAACTCCCGTCGTGTCCGCAGTCGGACACGAAACCGACTTTTCGCTTTGCGACTTCGTTGCAGACAAACGCGCGGCGACCCCGACGGCGGCAGGCGAACTCGTGGCGTACGACTACTATGCGCTCGCCGACGAATTGAAACAGAATATGCGCAGACTTTCAATCAACGCTTCGCGTGCGTACGAGAGGAAAAGTTCGGCAGTGCAGATAAGTTGCAACAAGTTGAGGCGGCTCGCTTCCGAGTTCTATTTGCAGAGGGGACACAAAATCGAGTTTCTTATGCAACGAGCAAAATCACAGATAGAGAGGAAATTCGAGATTGCGGACGCAAGGGCGGACAAGGCTATATCCTCGCTCGACAATCTCTCGCCGCTCAAAACTTTGAAGCGCGGATATTTCAGAATCCAAGCGCAGGGCAAAACCATAAACAAGGTTGCGAATCTCAAAATCGGCGATATCGTCACGGCAACGGGATCGGACGGCGCGATTGAGGCGCAAGTTAACAAAATAGAAATTTTCGAGGTGAAAAACAATGGCTGAAATCAAAAAGTTCGAGGACGCTTTGGGCGAACTCGAAGCAATCGTAAAGCAACTCGAGGGCGACATCCCTCTCGACGAGGCGGTCAAGGCTTTTGAAAAGGGCATAGAACTCAGCAAGATTTGCATTGCCGACCTCAAAGCAGAAAAAGGCAAACTCTCTTTGCTTGTGGACGACATCAACAATCTCACCGAAGAATTGAAACTCGACTGACTATGAAGATTTCGACGATTGAAAAAAACGAATTTCTCGTTATGTTCGAGCACTCGCTCAAAAACGCAATAGGCGACGGCAATTCCGTAATCGACGAGGGTATGCGCTACGCCGCGCTCGACGGCGGAAAACGAGTGCGTCCGCTTTGTGTGTACTTCGGTGCGCGCGCAATAGGCAAAGACGCTGAAGTCGACGAAGTTATTCGCCTTGCGGTGGCGGTTGAACTCATCCACAACTATTCGCTCGTTCACGACGATTTGCCGGCTATGGACAACGACGACTATCGCAGAGGCAAACTTTCGGTGCACAAAAAGTTCGGACACGCAAACGGAATTCTGATTGGTGATCAACTTCTCACGCTCGCCTCATGCGTGCTGCTTGACGGCGCAAGAGTGTACGGCTCGCATTTTGCGAGGGCGGCGCAAGAGATAACTTCTGCGGCAAAACGTATGGTACTCGGACAGGCAAGCGACTTGCACGGTTGCGATATTGCCGACGATTTTCTCGATATGTACTCGCAAAAAACCGCCGCTCTGATTGTAGGTTCGTTTGTGGCAGGTGCGATATGCGCGGACGCGGACTTCGAGCAAATAGAAAAAATCGGCGAATACGCAATGAATGTCGGCGTTGCGTTTCAACTTGCAGACGACCTTTTGGACGAGGGTGAGGACGGAAGCATTGTATCTGTGCTCGGCACGGACGAAACGCGCGCTTTGCTCAACGCAAAAACGCAACGAGCAAGAGAGATATGTTCAAACTTTTCGGGCGCAAAAGAATTGTCCGATTTTGCCGACGCGCTCTGCAACAGACAAAAATAAAGAGAATATGGCGCAAACTTTCAAAAAGTTGTTGCCAAATCCGATAGTTTTTGCTATATTGTTAGAGCAATCGAGTGCGGGAGTGACTCAGTGGTAGAGTGTCACCTTGCCAAGGTGAAAGTCGCGGGTCCGAATCCCGTCTCCCGCTCCAACGAATAGCCACGAAAGGGCATCACCCCAAAGTGGCGTATGGCATCATAGCCAAGAGGTAAGGCAAGGGTCTGCAAAATCCTCACCCCCAGTTCAAGTCTGGGTGATGCCTCCAAAAAAATATCTCGCGTTTGTCGAGATATTTTTTTACGAAATAAATTCGCTACGCGAATTTGTGAAATGCGTAAAACGCTTGAAATTCGTCTGCGACGAGTGAAATGCCTTCGGCGTTGCGGATTTTTTCATTTCACATTGCGCATAGCGCAATATTTTACATCAAGTTTTGATATTTCACGTTCGTATCAAACGAACTTTTCACTTGATATTTGCCTAATTTCACACTAAAATATTTTGTAGAGGTGTATCAATGAAAGAGTCAAAATTAAAAGATTTGTCAATTGAGTTTTCGGTTAGAGTTATTGAGTTGTGCGATAGCATTGACAAACATAGATCGGTATTAAATCAACTTGAACGAGCGGCTACATCTATCGGCGCGAATATTCACGAAGCAAATTATGCGCAAAGCAAAGCGGATTTCGTTTCTAAATTGCAAATATCTTTGAAAGAAGCATATGAGTCTGAGTATTGGCTTGATTTGATTGAGAAAACCGGATTATTTGATTCGAGCATTGTTCGTGAACTCAGAACTCAATGTGGAACAATCAGACGAATACTGATTGCGTCTATAAATACGGCAAAGTGTACACCAAATAGCGATTTATAAATAATAAATCCGCTACGCGAATTTGTGAAATACGTAAAACGCTTGAAATTCGTCTGAAACAAGCAAATGTGTGAGTTTCTTTTTTATTCGGCTTATTCTTTTCGATTTTATCGGCATAAAACACTCAAATCGCTATTTACATTTTTGCGATTCGGTGCTATCATATCCGTAGCAGTCAAAGGAGAAATAGTATGGAAAGTCCGCTTGCTCAAAAATCGAAATCGTTTGCTCTTGACATCATCAAACTCTGCAACCAAATCAAAATCGACAAACGCGAAACAGTGCTCGTCAATCAACTTATGCTTTCGGGCGCAAGTATCGGCGCAAGGGTGAGGGAAGCGTACTGCTCGCAAGACAAGGCGGACTTCATCAAAAAACTGCAAGACGCGCTCAAAGATTGTTCGGAAACGGAATACTGGATAGAGTTGCTCATCGAAAGCGGAACGTATTATTCGGACAGAATGATTCTCGAAAAATGTATCGAGATAAAGAAGATGCTCATCTCGACCATAGCAAAGGAAAGCGAGGCGGCAAAAGCCGAGTGAGATAGGGCATAGCACCGTATCGGAAGAAAAAGGATTCCGCAGGAATTCTTTTTTTATATACAAAAGCGTTTTGTTGTGCTTTACAATTTCTCTTTGTAGTGCTACAATTTCATACAATTAAAACAAAACCTTTCAATGCCGGAATGGCGGAATAGGCAGACGCAAGGGACTTAAAATCCCTCGATGGCAACATCGTATCGGTTCGACCCCGATTTTCGGCACCAAACACCTCGTTTGTCGGGGTGTTTTTGTTTTTCCTTGCCAAAATGCCAAAATAATCATACAAAAGTGTCGATAAGATAACGCAAAAGATATTGCAAAGTCGTGCGCGCGATGTTATAATTATTGAGTATATGGGAAAAGTATCGTGCAGGCGCATTGCGCGCACGCACGCAAGGTGAGCAATGAATTCAACGACATACGCAAAAAGAACGCTGTATAAGCCAATCGATTTCTTCTTCCGCGCGGTGGCAGACGCTTCGGGCAAGACGAAAAAGATTGCTTTTGTCGACGCGTTTCAGATTTTAAACGACCGCTATCTCGGCAGGATGAGCGTATGCAATTATTTCTATATCGCAGAGGGATCTGTCAGAATCAACGAACTCAACATCATCGCTCTTGAAGAACTGGTCAATTACGATCTTGTTATGAAAGAGAACTTTCTCATTCCCGACATTACATACAATCTTCCTTTGTCCACTCGCTTTTTGGAAAACGACAAGGATTTTGACATACTTATGTCCGCACTCAAGGATTTGGGCTACAAGAAAAACGGTTTGATAATTTCCTTTTTCGTATCCTCGCTTGACAGGTTGGACAAGGACGGCAAGGACAGATACAACCGTTTGCGCAAGGCAGGGTACAAGGTTTGTGCGACGGCGTTCGGCGAGGACTACAACTCGCTCGACGTTTTTGCGGATTTCAATTTCGATTATCTCAGATGCGAGGCTCAATATTTCGACGCGGACAAGAACAAGAAAAAAGTTCTTTCGATGCTCGTAGGTTTTTGCAAAGCCAACAAGATAGGCTTTGTTATGGAAGGCGTGGACACGCCGAGCCAGTATTCGAGGTTCAAGCGCGAGGGCGTCAGATATATGACGGGCAGAGGCGTTTCAAAACTTTCGCGTTGGGTCACCAACGAACTTTTGCTTCTCAAAGACCCCGAAGGCGAGAAGAAGGAACAGTATCTCAACAAACTTCAAAAAATTCTCGACGCAAAGGAAAAAGCCGAGCGTGACGAACTCGAAGCGTTGCGCAATGCGGCGATAGAAAAGGCAAAGGCAACCGACGGCGAAAAGATTATGCCGTCCGCGCCTCGTCCCGAACTTGCAAAATCGCCCTATCAGGTGCGCCTCGAACAGCAGAAACTCAATGCGAAGAAAGCGACGGAGGAGAGATTGCACATACAAGCAAAACTTGTCGAGCAAGATCCCAAAGAAGCTGAAGAAAGAGAGAAGAAACTCATCACCGAGATGTCGCGTATGCGCTATGAGGGCGACGTGCAAAGCGCGCTTGCGCTGTCGTTTGCGTCTCAAAAGAAGAGCGAACTCGGCATAGACAGACCTCTCGATCATCAGACTGCGCCGAAGGTTGCGGAAAAAAAGACCGAACCCGAAAAAGAAAAGAAAGAAGTCGTGGTTGAGGAAAAAGAGAACAGCGTTGCCGCGCCTATACGTCCCGAAAAACCGTCGGGATTCACCACAGCCCAAAAACCCAAGAAATCGAAAAAGATCAAAGCCGATTTCGAAAAGGAAGAAAAACTTTTCAACGAATACAAGTCGGATAGCCTTTTCGGCGGACTTGGGATGACCACGGGTATGAAAGGCTTTGGCGTGACGTTGCACATAGAAAACAAGGACAAGGACGAACCCGACCTTGTGGGCAGTTACAACGACAAAGGTCAGTGGGTTGACGAGGACGGAAACGTTTTCAACGGCTACTTCGATGTTGAGGGCAACTGGGTGGAATACGAGCAATTTGACGTAACCAAGGAAGGCTCGTACAACGAAAACGCGCAGTGGGTTGACAAAGACGGCAACGTCTACGACGGCTACTTCGACGAAGAAGGCAGATGGATAGACTACACCTACACCGACCCCAACGGCGAGATAGTCGACAACGGCTACTTTGACGATACGATAGGCAAGTGGGTTCCGTACGGCTACTTCGCAGGCGACGGAACGTATCACAAGTTTTGAGAAGCAAAACTTGTGAAGTGATATGCACGCAAAGCGTGCGTGAAATTGCGCCTTCGGCACAATTAAATTTGCGCGATGCGCAAATGAAATTGCACCGTTGGTGCAGTTGCGGAAGATGCAAATTATCCACATGTCATTGTGAGGGACAACGAATGTTGTACCGTGACAATCAAGCAACGCGAAATGCGGCTTACGCCTTGACCTACACGACACAATGTGTCTCGCAATAACGATTGGGTGGGAACACCCACACCCGATTCAAATCTGCAAAAGAATACAAAAACAAAACAATACATAACCTAACAAAGCAATGAGCGAACAAGACAAAAACAACCAACAGGCAGAGAATACGGCTGCCGAAGAAAAGTCCGTGAAAGCGGCGGAAAATTCGCAATCGGCGAATCCGCAACCGTCGGACAATTCGTCTGCGCCGCAAAAGGCGGAATCTTCGCAAGATAAGCCGCAAAAATCTGCCAAATCTGCCAAAGGCGGCAAAAAATCCGCCGCGGCAGACAAAAAGGAACAAGCCCGCTTGAAAAAAGAGTGGGAAGATTCTATCGTTGCGTCAAAAAAGGTCAAGCAAGAGGAGGTTCGCCGCAAGGTCAAGCGCGCGATGCTCATCATGCTTGTTTTCTCGCTCATCGTGACGTCGATTGTCTACGTTATGCTTTTGTTCATTCAAGAGAACAACATCCGCATCACTGCCAACAGTCGCAACAAGGAAAAATCCATATCCTTGTCGATGGACAACAGTTATTGGACACCGTATCTCAACGCCGAAGGTCCCGAGGAGATGTGGAACATCAGTTACGATCGCCGCTACGGATTCCCGACGGAGTATGCCGATTCTATTGAAGAGGTTATGGAGCGTTTGGAAGCGGACAATGTTGAACTCGGCGCGCAAAACGGCAAGCAGTTTATCCGATTCACGTTTATGCTCAAAAACACGGGCAACGAGCAAGCGCACATCAACTATGAGATGACGCTTTCCTTTGACAAGCACGCCTTGCAGGACGCGATACGCGTGACGTGGGGGGAGAGTTTCAGAAACGAAACTGCCGAAACGGACAAGCGCACCGATGTGGAAGTGTATGCGGCTCTGTCTAAGAACGAACGTCTTGCAGGCTCCAACATCAACGCAAAGGGCGACGGCACATTCCGCACGGCAGAGGAAGGGTACATCGAGTACGTGTCCTATCCGGGCGCATTCACCACGCAAGTGAACAAAGGCGACCCGTATTATTACGTCAAGGATTTTGAATCGTCATTGAGCACCATCGATCAGCGTGCAGAGGAGCGCGCCAACGGATTTTTTGCAACCACTCCGTTTTATTCCGACGAGTACGTTTTCCAGCGTGAAACCGATATGGCAAAGGGCGACATAATGTACTGCTACGTCAGCATATGGCTTGAAGGCAGCGACTTTGAATGTATCGACGATAGGTTGGGGGGGTACTGCAAACTCGGTCTTAACTTCTACGCTTCGTAAAACCGCGCTATTGAGCGAATAACTGTGTCAGAGACATCCGCCTGTCAACTCATTTACGCATAGTAAATTAGGGTTGCCATTCGGATGCCTCTTTCTTGTTCTTCATCTCAATATCGCGGTTTTATAATTAGGAATGGCGATAAAAATTCAAATCTTCCATATGTCATTGCGAGAAGCAACGTATGTTGCGACGTGGCAATCAAGGCGAAGCCGCATTTCGCTCCGCTGGATTCCCACGCTACGCTCTGAATGACAAAAGGGTGGGAACACCCACACCCGAACGGAATAATGACAATCGGAAAATAAAAATTCAAATATTCCGCAACCCAAACGAAGTTTGGATATCATCGTGTAGCGCTTGCACGATATCATCACAACGTGATATCATCGCCAAAGGCGATATCATTGTTATATAACTGCGACAAAGTCGCAATATCGTGTAGCGCTTGCACGATATCATCACAACGTGATATCATCGCCAAAGGCGATATCATTGTTATATAACTGCGACAAAGTCGCAATATCGTGTAGCGCTTGCACGATATCATCACAACGTGATATCATCGCCAAAGGCGATATCATTGTTATATAACTGCGGCATCGCCGCAATATCACACCAATCGTCTATGATTCGTGTACTTATATTAAAAAACTTTATTTAGACTTCCGTCGTGCGCAGCGCGCATCGGGCGAGCGCGTATATGCACGCACACGACTGTACTTATTATACATTTTATGTATTAGAAAAGCGCACATTGCGCATAAACAATACGTTATATGCAAAATATCTGCATAAAATAGCATAAATATACAAAATGACGAATCGTAAGAAAACCAACAAATCGGGCGAATTGTATCGACATCATACATTTGATGCGGATAAAACAGCGGTTTTTATGGCGCAAAATGACAAAATATTGAAAAAATATGAAATTGTGTATTGACATTTATGCATTTGGGATTTATAATTCCTGTATAAAGAAATCTTGCGTGTGTATGCACGCCTTCGAGCGCGCATATAATGGAAGTGTGATAGAGTAGGACAG
>CAVBBF010000014.1:0-31343 GCA_963593735.1 Phascolarctobacterium succinatutens | reverse complement strand
TACCACCGACGGCATTCATATTCAAGAATGTGTTTTGTGATAATTCATATATAAATTGATTTCATCAATTGATTTTTATCTATCTTGCAAATTGACTTTATACATCAATTCAATTGGCTTATTTATAAAAAAGGTTCAAGCGACGATATCGATAACCCTTGCACTTATTATGTTTAGGCGACATATTAAATCACACAATATGTCATAATGGCACTTATATTTTTACATTTATATGTGGTTTTGGCAATATTATCTTAGGATTATATGTTATTTTGGCAATCATTCTCATAAGATATATGTCATACCGACTGTTATATTCATTGCAAATCTCTGCCATTACTATATAAATTTAGAAATCGCCGAGAATTATGACATTTTGCGAATTGCGGAATTTGGCAAACGCAACGCTGAGTTGCGTGACATATTTGGGGATGCGATATATAATGCAATCGTAAGGAGGCGCGAAATGATTGATTTCATTGCCGTTGGCAACAACATAGCGTCCAAGCGCAGGGAACTGAATTTAACGCAAGAGGAACTCGCAAACAAATTGTTTGTGACGCGGCAACTTGTGTCTAAATGGGAAAACGGTACGGGTGTTCCTTCAATCGACGATTTGTTGAATATGTCTGAGATTTTCGGAATAACTATCGAGGATCTTTTGTGCCTGAACAAAACCGCAACTGTCGATCCGGACGACATATTTGCAGGGCACGAGAGGTTGTTTGTGGTAAAAAGCATAATCGAAGGCAAAATGAAAATCGATATTCCCGAAAACTTTTATCGTTTTTCGCAAGCGGAGAGAATTATGATTCTCAAAGCGATAAAAAGTCGCGCGCTTGAAACCGATATGGAAAGTCTAAAGCCGAGACTAACGCCTGCCGAGCAAAAATTCTTAAAAACGGAGGTCTGAATATGATACTTAAAAAGAAAGTACAAGACGGCAAAACAGTATATGAGCCGATAGCGTTTGAAGCCGCAATCGCAAACAGACAAGACAAGGATGATTTTTTATTCACCGACGAGGATGAAAAGGACAAGTTTGAAGATTTGTTAGAACAAATCGACAAACTCAAAGAAGAAAACGACGAAGCAAACGATGAGGACGACGATCGCGAAAGCGACGAGGAATCCGACGAAGACGAAGATGAGAACGAAAGCGACGACGAGAAGAGCATATCGTGGGACGATGTAAAAAGCGCATTGAAAAAAGCGGGCAAAATCGCAAAAAAAGGAATGCACTCGGTTGACATTTCGCTTGGGAATCTGTTTTCGGGAATAAATTGCGGGAAGTCTAAAAACAGCAGCAAACTTATGCAAATCATTCCCTTCCTCGACGATGATGATGTTCGCGAAATCGTCGAAGACATACTAAACAACCCGGAAAAGTATGACGGACTCAATTTGTGCGCGATTATGCCGTTCTTGAGCGAGAGCGATTGCAACGCTTTGTTTTTGAAAATCGCGCTTGACCCGAGCAAAAAGTACAAACATTCTCTTGCGGCGCTTGCTCCATTCGTGTCCGAAGAATGCTTGTCTAAACTTGTTGACAAATATATCGCAAACGAACTTGACGATGTGAATATGGATCAATTCTATCCGTTCTTGTCGAGCAAAGACGTGAAACGTCTATTCAAATATATCGTATCGCAAAACAAAAAGGATTGATTTTTCTTGCTCGCTATTTAAAAACGGTCTTGCAAAAATTGCAGGACCGTTTTTTTGTTTTAATTCGATTTGATGTTTTATTTACAAGTTTTTGCCGATAAAACGCTCGTTTTGAGATTATCTGAACATTTTGAGTTTGTTGTGAACAACCTCGATGTCGAGTTTTGTATCCTCGATAATTTCGCCGTCGAGTTCGAAACGGCTGTCGTCGAGCGCTTCGATCGTGACTCTCTTTGCGGTGTATTCGCCGCCCCAGTCCGTGCCGACGTGTTTGCCTTTAAGGAATTTGAAAAGACGGAAAATGATTTTGCTCTTTTTCATTTCGCTGACGTAGCCGACATTCAAAAGTCCGTCGTCGACAACCGCATTCGGGCAAATGGGAATGCCGCCGCCGATGAATCCGCCGTTGCCTATGCCTATCATAAACACGCTTGTGTCTTTGGTCACGCCGTCCGCCGTTATGCGAAGGTGGTGGAATCTCGTATGCAGAAGCGTGTAGAAAAGGGAATAATAATAAGCCGCTTTACCCTTCAACGTTTTGCAGTTTGCGTATTTGAGAAGCACGTCCACGTCCATACCGCCGCCGCCTACGTTGAGGCAACGATACTTGCCGAGTTCCATATAATCAACAAAACCGACTTTGCCTTTGAGAATGGTTTGCGCCGCTTCCTTGACGTTGGTGGAGTGACCCGATTTCTTGATAAAATCGTTTCCGCTTCCGCACGCGATGAGACCGAGCGTGACGTTGTCGAAGTTGTCGATTCCGCAAAGCACTTCGTGAAAAGAACCGTCGCCGCCCATAACCACGATGTTCGTATCGGGCGTTTGGGACAATTCTTTGGCAATCTCCGTTGCGTGTCCTGCGTATTCAGTTTTATGAACGACGTATGCCGCGTTGTTATTCTTAAAGATTTCCTCGACGGTTGCAAGCGCTTTCATACTCTTGCCCTTTCCGCCCTGAGGATTGACAATTATGTGATACATAATGCCCTCCGATGTTTATTTGTATAAAATATACAAACCTATTTTAGCACTTATGCCGAAAAAGTCAACAAATTGAAGGTTGCGCAACAAAATGTATTATATCTCTGACATTTGTATTGCAAATCAATCGCGATTTTCAAACTGCAATTCGTAGAGTTTGTGATAATATCCTTTGTTTTTGAGCAGTTGTTGATGTGTGCCTTTCTCGATGATTCTGCCGTTTTGAAGCACTATAATCTGGTCGGCGTGCTGGATTGTCGAGAGCCTGTGCGCAACGACGAGCATAGTGCCGATATTGCGGATATTTTCGAGGGATTTTTGGATTACGACTTCGGTTTCGGCGTCGATGTTTGCGGTTGCCTCGTCGAGAATGAGAATCTGCGGCTTGTGGAGCACCGTTCTTGCGAACGAAAGAAGTTGGCGTTGTCCTTGCGAGAAGTTTTCACCGCGTTCGATGACTTCCTCATCGAGCCCGCGTTCCTGCGCAAATATGAAAGTGTCGGCGTTGACATACTTGCACGCCGCCTCGATTTCCTCGTCGGTGAACGATTCGTCGTTGAGGGCGATGTTGCTTCTCACAGTGCCGCTGAACAGGAACACGTCTTGAAGCATCTGTCCTATTCCTTTTCGCAAAGAATGGATATCGATCGTGCTTATATCTCTGCCGTCAATGAGAATTTGACCTTTTTGAATCTCGTAATTGCGCACGATGAGGGAAAGAATGGTGGTTTTTCCCGCGCCCGTCGCGCCTACGAACGCGCACGTTTCTTTCGGATTTATGGTGAAAGACACGTCTTTGAGAATCCAATCCTCGTCCTTGTATGCAAACCACACGTTCTTAAACTCGATTTTGCCCTCGAATTTGTCCACCGTCACGGCATCTTCTCTGTCGCGGATTTCGGGTTTTACGTCAAGCAAGTTGAACAGCCTTTCGGAAGCGGTGGTCGCCTTTTGCAAGTTGTTGAGTTGGTCGGCAAGATTCTGTATCGGGTTGAAGAACCTCGAAAGATACAGATAGAACGCAACTATCATACCTGCGTCGAGTCCGAATTCCATCCCCAGCCAAAACGTCACCGCAATGGAACTGATGTACAGAAGCGTTATGAACGGACGGTATATGCCGAAGGCAAGCACGACGGCGTATCTGGATTTGCGCAAATTCTCGTTCTTTTGCAAAAACTCCTCGTCCTTCTTCTTTTGACGGTTGAAAATCTGTATGATTTTCATACCCGACAGGTTTTCGTTGAGGAATGTGTTGAGGTCGGATATATATTGTCTTTCCTTTGTAAAGACCTTCCTCACGATTTTTCTAAACACGAACGAGGTGACGAACACCACGACGATAAACGCGAGCATAACGAGCGAGAGTTGCCAGGATATGTACAGCATAATGCCATAAACGCCGACGACCGTGAGTACGTTGCGGATGACGTTGACGATGACGTTCGTAAACAAGTCGGACATCGATGCAGTGTATGAAGCGACGCGCGTGACGAGCGAGCCGACGGGCATTTCGTCAAACTGATTCTGCGACAACTTTTCTATATGCTCGAAAACTTCGGTGCGAAGCGTGTAGATTATGTTTTGTCCCGCTTTTTGCAACAGCATAGATTCCCAAACGAGAAACGCTTGGTTGAATACGCCTATGGCGAGGTAGGCAACCGCCATACCTATGATAAATTCGATGTTTATTCCGTCTGATTTGAGGTTGTTGGTGATTCTGCTCACGAAAAGCGGCAGAATGATGTCCAGCACCACGTTGACGAGGATGAGAAGCATTGCGCCGACGAATCTTGCCGTTTCGGGTTTGAGATAATGCCATATGCGCTTGTACATTTCTTTTGAAGGAATGTGAACGTCGCCTTTGAGTTTTTCGACTTCCGATTGCATTACGCCTCACCTCCTTCCACTTCTCTTTCGAGTTTTTGCAGGTACACCATCTTTTTGTAAGTCGGCGAGATTTCTTCAAGACGTTGCGGCGTGTCGAACGCTTCGACTTCGCCCTTGTCGAGCACGAGAATCTTGTCGAGATGCGACACCGTAGACACGCGCGAAGCGATGACGAGCGTGGTCTTGCCCTTGCGCTGACTTTGGATATTTGCAAGAATCGTTTCTTCCGTCTTTACGTCGACGGCGGACACCGAGTCGTCCAAAATCATAATGGGCGCGTCCTTTATGTACGCGCGCGCGATGGATATACGCTGTTTTTGTCCGCCCGAAAGGGTAACGCCTCTCTCGCCCGACACTGTTTCGTATCCTTCCGTAAAGTCCTCGATGTTCGAGTGAACGTCGGCAAATTTCGCCGCGTCGTACACCCTGTCCATATCGAGATTCTCGCAGGAGAACGCGATGTTGTTTTTCACCTTGTCGCTGAAAAGGAAGTTGTCTTGCGGAACGTAGCCTATCGCGTTTCTAAGGCTGTCGATATCGCAATCCATAATGTCGTGACCGTCAATGAACACTTTGCCCTTTTCCACGTTGTAGAGGTGCAAAAGCGTGTTGACGAGCGTGGTTTTGCCGCTTCCTATCTTGCCGACGATTCCCACGCTTTCCCCTGCTTTGATTTCGACGCTTACGTTTTTAAGCACGTTTGAATCGCTGCTCGGATATGCGAAAGAAAATCCGTCGAACTTGATTTCACCCTTTACGTCTTCGAGGACGACGGCGTTTTGCGGGTTGCGGATTTCCTCTTCTTGATCGAGGAAGTCGGTTATGCGTTTTAGCGACGCTTTCGAGCGAGAGCGCATAGTCACAACCTGTCCGAGCGCGATCATAGGCCATATCAGCGTGTCAAAATAACCCACGAACGTAATGAGTCCGCCTGCCGTCATATCTATCGTGTGACCGAATATCGAAACGGGCGAACCGGTGACGTATTTGTACACAAAATAGCCGCCCAAACCCAAAATCAAAGCCATAATCGCGGCTATAATCAACTCGATTATCGCGTCGAATATGACGGACACCTTGACGAGTTCGATGTTTGCGTCCTTGTTGCGTTTTGCGATTTTTGCAAATGCGTGAAGTTGTTGCGTTTCCTTGACAAACGCTTTTATGACGCGTATTCCCGTGAAACTCTCTTGCGAAAAGTCGTAAAGTTTGTCAAATTCCGTTTGGCGTTGTTCCCATTTCAGGGCCATAAACTTTTCGACGAGCATACCCCATACGATGATGAGCGCAAGGGGTATCAAAAGGATGCAGGACAGCACCCAGTCGAGCGAGAACATTTTGTAGAGCGCAAGCACGGAAAGGAACATTGCATCCACGAGCATAACCGAACCCCAACCGAAAAATTCCTCTATGGTTTCGAGGTCGGTGGTGAACCACGCCATCACCGTGCCGACTTTGTTTTCGTGGTAGTAGCGTTGAGAGAGCCTTTCGCTTTTGAGGAACATATTGTGGCGCAAATCCGCCTCTATTCTCTGCGAGGCGTTGAATATGGAAAGTCGCCACATAATGCGCCCGAAAAACATAACGAGCGCAACCACCATAACGCCGAGAATAATCTCTTTGAGCGCGCCGGTATCGATTGTTCCGCCGTCGAACATATCCACGAGTTTTCCTAGATATTCGGGTATGAAAAGTTGGAACACGTCAACGGCGACGAGTCCCACAAGCCCGATTAGGAACAGCCAACAGTACTTGGCATAATATTTGTTGATATATTTTCCAAACAACATAATCTGAATTTCTTGCGCAAACATCCGTTCGTTTTGCGCGCTATACGGACTTAAAGAAAAAGCGCACAGGAAACCCCGTTTGCCAAAACGCCGACTTATCGTATTTTGTCAAACGGGGTTTGATGTCAAACCCTCAAGATCGTTTTGGGAAAACGATTTCGATTTTTACATAATTTCGCGGTAGATAGCCTCGATTTCTTTCTTACCCCAAACTTGCGGACAGGGATAAAGTGGATTTGCTTCCGCATATGCGTGCGCTATCATACGAGGCAAACGTTCTTCTTCGATAAGTTTGCCGCCGTCGCGTGACAAAATCTTGGTGGGAATGTTCATTGCGGCGTTCATATCTTCAATCCACTTGATGAACAAATTTGCTTTTTCTTCGTTGGTCTTGCCGCCGAGGTTGATGCAGTCGGCAAGTTGAGCGAGTTTCTTGTGCGCGGATTTGCCGTATGCTTTCAAAACGTGCGGAAGAATGACCGCGTTTGCAAGACCGTGAGGCACGCCGTATTCGCCGCCGAGCGTGTGCGCGACTGCGTGGACGTAGCCGACGTATGCGCGAGTGAACGCTTTGCCTGCAAGATATGCTGCCTTTTGCATTTCCACCCTCGCTTCGAGGTCGTCGCCGTGGTCGTAGGCTTGTTTGAGGTATTTGTGAATGAGTTGCACTGCCTCGATAGCCTCTTTCTTGGTTTGTTTCGTATTCTCGCTGCCGATGTACGCTTCAACTGCGTGAGTGAGAGCGTCCATACCCGTCGTAGAAGTAAGGTGAGGCGGAAGAGATTTTGTGAGTTCGGGGTCCATAACGACGTATCTCGGGATGAGGAACGGGTCGTTTATGGGGTATTTTTCGTGCGTTTCGGGATTGGAGATAACCGCGGCAAGCGTTGCTTCACTACCCGTACCCGAAGTTGTCGGAATTGCGACAAGCGGAGGAAGTTTGTGACCCGTGATCATAATTTTAAGCACGCCCTTCATTTGCGGAACGCTCTTCTTGGGGCAAGCAACTCTTGCGCCGATACCTTTTGCGCAGTCCATTGCGCTGCCGCCGCCGAGTGCGACAATCGCGTCACAGTTGTTTTCGTGATACATTTTGAGTCCGTCTTCGATGTTTTGAATGGTCGGATTCGGAACGACGTCGTGATAGCAGCAACTCTTCATGCCCTCTGCTTCGCACGCAGCCATAATGGGATCTGCCTTTCCGCTTGAAAAGAGGAATCCGTCGGTGACGATAAGAATGCTCTTAAAACCGTTGTCCTTCAAAAATTTGGGGAGTTGAGAGATACTGCCCGGACCGGACAAGGTCTTTTTGCATTGATTCCACGGCAACAAATACATTGCCAAACGCATTGATTGCTGATAGATACGGCAACCCATCTTAATAAAAATGTTCATTGTTTCCCTCCGAATGCGGCAAAAACCGCATATATTGAGTATTAATTAATAGTATTTTAGCACCAAATATACAAATGCACAAGAAAATAATTAACAATTAATAATGAATAATTAATAATTGTGGTTTTAAAATTATCCTTTTACATATAGATTTATAAAAACTGCGCCAAATAGATGCATAATGCGAAAGGCACGGCTTGAATTTACCGCTTGCGTGCAAAGCACGCTCACACCAAGCAAGCACTCGCGCGGAATTGCGGCTTGTGTTCTTGCCCGTCTTATTTTGAGAGCAAAGAGGGCTTGCGCGGTTAGCGAAATAAAAATTCGCATAAAAAAACGGCGATACGCTCGCGCATCGCCGTTAAAAATATGCAAATTTTTATTTGAGTTCGGAGAAGTACTTGATAGTACGAACCATCTGAGAAGTGTAACTGTTCTCGTTGTCGTACCAAGAAACGACTTGAACTTGAGTGTTGCCGTCTTCCATAGGTGCAACCATTGTTTGAGTTGCGTCGAAGATTGAACCGAAGCGGCTGCCGATGATGTCGGAAGACACGATTTGGTCGGTGTTGTAACCGAAGGATTCGGTTGCGGCGGCTTTCATTGCTGCGTTGATGCCTTCAACGGTTGCTTGTCCTTTGACGACTGCCACGAGAATGGTTGTAGAACCTGTCGGGGTGGGAACGCGTTGAGCAGAACCGATGAGTTTGCCGTTGAGTTCGGGGATAACGAGACCGATTGCTTTTGCTGCGCCGGTGCTGTTGGGAACGATGTTGATTGCAGCAGCGCGGCTTCTTCTCAAATCGCCCTTTCTTTGCGGTCCGTCAAGAGGCATTTGGTCGCCGGTGTATGCGTGAACCGTCGTCATGATACCGCTCATGATAGGTGCATAATCGTTGAGAGCCTTTGCCATAGGAGCGAGGCAGTTGGTTGTGCAGCTTGCAGCGGAAATGATGTTGTCGGTTGCCTTCAAAGTGGTGTGGTTGACGTTGTAGACGATTGTGGGAAGATCGTTGCCTGCGGGAGCGGAGATGACGACCTTGCGTGCGCCTGCGTCGATGTGCGCTTGTGCTTTTGCTTTGGATGTATAGAAACCGGTGCATTCCAAAACGACGTCAACGCCGAGTTCGCCCCAAGGAAGTTCCGCCGCTTTTGCTTTTGCGTAGATAGTGATCTTCTTGCCGTCCACTACGATGTAGCCGTCTTCTTTGATCGTGCCGTCCTCGTTGAGAACTGCTTCACAACTTTCTACCGTGTGAGAATTTGCATAGTTGCCTTGTGTCGAGTCGTATTTGAGAAGATGAGCGAGCATCTTGGGGCTCGTGAGGTCGTTGATTGCGACAATTTCATAACCCTCTGCACCGAACATTTGTCTGAAAGCAAGACGTCCGATACGACCAAAACCGTTGATAGCGACTTTTACGTTTGCCATTATAAATTCCTCCATAAAGGTGTATTCCGAATATCGGTCGGATTTTCCGACCGCCATTATTTTACAATTATTATAAGAAATATGCAACTATAATTTGCGTATTTTTTTATCGACATCGATATATGTTTTCATACGTCGGCACGTTTTGGTACGCTTGTTTGCCAATTCAGTCCGCAAGGAAGGTCGGCTTGCCGTAAACGGCGACGCTTATAAAGTCGATGGGCCACACGAACACGAACAGCGCAAAGGACAATAATCCCGTGACGAGCGTGTGAAGTTGCCTCGTCTGTGAATATTTCGCAAAGCGGTAGATATACGTCATCGCCCAACCCAAAAGCGTTTCAACAACGAGTTTTACGATGAGCGGCATTTGGTCGAATTTGTCGGCAAACGGCAAGTTTGAATCGTCATACTCGATAGGCAACGCCGTTACAAACGTGCTTCCCTTGCCTTTTTTGCTCTTTACGCTCACTCTGCCGCCGTGTTCTTTCATAATCTCGCGCACGACGTAAAGCCCCACGCCCTGACTGTTTCCGTTAGAGCGCGACTTGTCCTCGGTGTAGAACTGGTCGAAAACGTAGGGCAAACTCTCTTTGGATATGCCTATGCCCTTGTCCTTTACAGACAGAATAAACTCTCTGCCCCTCTTGCGCGCGGTGATTTTGACGACGCTGTTTTCGGGCGAATATTTGACAGCGTTGGACACGAGGTTTTGCACCACTCTTTCCATTTGCCCCTCATCCACCCTTACGTTGACGTCCACGATTTTGCCGACTTTGAGTTTTATATTCTTCGCCGTTGCGAGCGGACGAAGTTTCTCGATGATTTTGCCGAACATATTCCTTGTCGCGTGCAGCGTTTTATGCTCGGATTGCTTTTTGATTTCGGCGTTTGAGGATTCCACCATGCCGATGACCGTCTCGTTCATCTGTTGCGCTTTTTGAATGATTAGCGCGGGATAGTCCTTGTCGTCCATACCGTCGGACATACACTCGGCGTATCCCGAAATTATGGCGAGCGGCGTTTTCATATCGTGCGCCACCGAAGCGATCGACTTGTTGGTTTTCGTGGACGTTTCCGCTATGTCGTCCTTCAATTTGAGCATGGAAAGTCTGAGCGATTCCAGCCTCGTGCAAATGGCGTGATATTCGCCGAATCCCCACGACCTGACGGGCGAATACAAGTCGCCCTCTTGAAAACGCGCGAGCGTTTTTTCTATTTCTACGATTTCCTTTTTGTTCAACATAGAGCGTTTAACCTCGCTTTTTGTGCGTATAAAACCTCTGTTTTGCGCTTTGACGGCAGATTTGCGTCAATCTTGCCACTTGTAGCCGAGTCCCCAAACGGTGACGACGTTGTTTATTCCCGCCTTTGAAAGTTTGTCGCGAAGACGCGCGATAGTCACGGCAACGGTGTTTTCGTCGATGTACTCGTCAACGCCCCATACGTCGTCGATAAGTTTTTGTTTGGGCATAATCTGATTCTCGTGTATGGTGAGATAGTCGAGAATTTTGAACTCTTTTGCAGTGAGATTGAGCGGTTCGCCGTCCGCTTTCGCCTCGAATCTCGCAGACGAGATCATAAGTTTTCCGTAGTGTCTGTCACCCGACGGCACGGCGTTGAATTCGTAATAACGTCTAAGTTGCGCTCCCACTCTCACAACCATTTCCTTGAAAGAAAACGGCTTGGTTATGTAGTCGTCCGCACCGAGATCGAACATGCGCACCTTGTCTTCTTCGGCAACCTTTGCCGACACGACGATGATGGGCATTGTCATAGTTTTGCGCAACGTTTCGCACACGGTAAAACCGTCGATTTTTGGCATCATAATATCCAACAGCGCAAGGTCGGGCTTTATTTCGTCTGCGATTTGCAGCGCTTGCGCGCCGTCGAACGCCTGATACACTTCGTGACCGGCTTTTTCGAGATAACTCTTCATCATATCGGATATTTCGACGTTGTCCTCTGCAATAAGTATCTTCCTCATAAACACCTCTTGATTTATCTAACCGTATTGTACAATATTTTTTCGCTTATTTCCACACTTTTTTACACGCCGTACTCGTTTGCGGCGATTTTCTTGCCCGCTTCGGCAAAATATCTCGCATACGCCTTTTTGCAATACCGTGCGTGTTTGTCCTTTTGCGGCGTTTCTGGCGCTTTGAAAGAGTACTTTCCGTTCACTCGCCAGCCGTTGAGTATGCCTATGTCGAAAGCGTCGCGCGGGCAGTTGAAGGAACATCTCGCACACATAATGCAGTCGTTTCCGAAGGTGAATTTTCCGTTTTCGTCGATTTTTATGTTCCCTACGGGGCAATTTTTCGCGCACGCGCCGCAGTTTATGCACTTGTTTGAATCCACCTTGAAAAAGCGTCCGTTGACTTTCATCGCTGGCTGTTCTATACGCACGAGCCACGCACAAAACCGACCGAAAGGCACTTTTGCGAGTTTATGCTCGATGCCGCATATCACTTCCCTCGCCTCTATCGGAGCGAGTTTGTCGAGAGTGTCTTTCATCTTTGCCGCCATATCGTCGGTGTGACGGAAAATCATATTGTACGGCATAACGTAGTGATATTCGCTTGTCGCAACGTAGCCCTTTTTCTTCATTATATCGTTGAATTTAATGGAAGAAACGTTGTTGATTTTGAGGGGTTCGCCCGACGTTTTGACGACGAAATACCCCTTCTTTTCGTTTGCTTTCGGCAACGCTTTTGCAAGGTCGAGCATAATGTACGGCGCGTTGAATCCGTGTATGGGATACGCAAAACCCACGAGGCCGAAATCGTTGGGATTCGGCAAATTTTCAAAGCCTTTTCTCACGTTGTACAATGTGGTTTCGATTCCGAATTTTTCAAACTCGTTCTTATATATATCGCACGCTTTTTTGGTGTTTCCCGTTCCCGAAAAAACATAAATTATCGCATTTTTCATATTCGCACCTCTTCTAACTCAGTATTGCGTGTATCTCGCAACGTGGTTTTGGTCGTAATAGTAGGTCGTATTCTCGCCTTTTGCGTGAGTGTCGTACCAGATTTGAGCGTAAAACGGCATAAATTTGGACAGCCTGTCGTAATCCCACGGACTCGGTTGGCAACATTCGGGACACCAATGCCCCGCTTTGAGAATTGTGTACGGAGACGCCCAAAATCGATGTCCGTCGTGGCACTCCCATTCGAGTTTCGTGTACAAGTCGCCCTTCGTCATACTCGTAGAAACGCACTTGCCGCCTCTGAACGCCGCCGCCGAACGCATATCTTCTATGTCGAGTTTCTCGTCGGGTTTGCTTTCGTCATAGCCGTGGTCGAGGATATAGCCGTGCTCTTTCAACTTGGTTATGTCGCGCATATCGTCATAATCGATGTCACCGTCTGCAAGTTGTCCGTGCGCGAGGACGGGGAATTTATCCCAGTCGCTCGGCAAGCACCTAAGGTTTTCCTTGCTCCCGAAAAACGCTTTGACCTTGCCCGCCTGATTTGTTTTAACCCAATATCTCGGCGCATTGTCGTCTTTGAGCAGTCTTTCGATTGCGAATTTCGACACAAGTTTTGCAGGCACGAGTTTGCCGAGTCTGTAATATCCGTGCTTTTTGAGTATCTCTTGCCAGTAGGCTTTCACGTCCTCATGCTGAAAATCGAAATAATCGTTGAGGATATGGCTGTCCTCGAACCACATACAATGGAAATTTCGGATCGAATTCCATTCGGGTTTCATATACTTTTTCGTCGATCCGCCGATAATCTTGAATCCCTCGTCGAACGTGTCATAGCCCGTAACTCTGTTGCACGCGCCGCCGCCGATGTTGTAGCACTTCTTCCAGAACTTTTCTTCGAGTTCGCCCTTTGCGTCCTTTTCCACGAGTCTGCGCATCAAAAGTCCGCTGTCGCGTGCCGTAACCCACTCTATCGGCGCATTGAAGCAAGTGTGGAACATCAATCCGTCTTTCATATTGTTGGTGAGCATTCTGTTGTGAAGCATACCCGTCTGACGAAGCACCGCCCACTGCTTTACGTCGCTGTCGAGAACGTATCTTTCGCCCTTGATTTTGCTTGCGGAATACTCGTCGTAGGTGCTGGATATGAGCGGGTCGCCCACTCTGCCCCACGGGTGCTTGTAGTTGCGGTTGCCGTATATCGCAACGGTGGAAATATGCACGAGTTTTGGCTGATTTTCCTTTATCTCGGACACCGAATCCACGATATTCATTGCGCCTATGCGATTGCATCTGTCCGTAAGCACGGGATAATGGTCGGCAGTCGGCGGAATGACTGCGGCGAGATTGAGAACGTAATCGCTGTTTGCCACGAGTTTTCTGCAATCTTCCATTTCCGCTATATCGCCGAAAATGACTTCGATTTTGTTTGAGTATTTGCGCTCCCATTCCTTTGCGCACTTGCGCTCTCGCCTTTCGTTCAAAAGCAAAACTTTGATTCTTTCCACAACGTCGCTTTCCATAAGTTGAGCAACAGTTTCAAGTCCCATATTTCCGCTTGCGCCGGTGATTGCAACGATTTTTTTCATATATGCCACCTTCCTTTCGTTTACGCATATATTATCGCACTCAAACCCAACCGAAGTCTTGACAAAAACCTTACACTTTCGCCGTTATCCGCCCGACTTTTCCGCATTTTGTAAGAATTGTGTAAGAAAAAGAGAAAGGCGGCATAAAATACCGTCCTTCTCTTTGTAAAAAACTATTGAATTGCCAAAATTATTTAGCGGATTGTATTTGCCTCGCCTTGTTTAACGCTTTGTCCATTTCCGCGAATGCAACATTGTTTGCCTCGTTTATTTTTTTGTTGGCAATAATGTAATAAACGATATACAAGATGTTTCCCAACAAAAGCAAAATCGGTTTGAGTTTCTTTTTTGCTTTCAATCTCGATTGCGCAGCCTCATAGGCTTTTTGACAAGAATTCAATGCCTGATAATTCGGCATATCGGTTTCGCGTTGCAAAAGCAGATTGACATAATTTTCCGTTTCAGTGACACTGTAAATCGTGCCGGACATTGCGCCTGCTTCAAGGTGAGAGTCTTTAACTTTTACTTCTTGTGAACTTGTGACAGTCCAGCCGAAACACGCATATGCGTTGATAATTCTCTCCTCATCTTGCGGCATTATTTGCATCTTTTTTGTTTCTCTCATAATATTTCCTCCTGTGAGTTTGTACACATATATTAACACGTTATTTAGTGTATGTCAACACTATTTTTAGGGTATTTGTTAATATATGTTTATGTCTACATTTGGAAAAAATCTAAAATCCGAAAGAGAGCGTTGTGGCTACAATCAAAAGCAACTGGCTCTAAAAATAGGAACATCGCAACAGCGCATTAGTGAATGGGAATGCGACAAAGTTGAGCCGACCGTTTCAAATGTTGTCGCCATAGCAAAGGCGTTGGACGTGAGTTACGACGACCTTTTCGACGGCATCGAATGAATTTTTCAAATGAAAAGTTGAACGGCACTGAATTCAGTGCCGTTTTTATTAGTTTTGATAAGTTATTTTGATATTGCCGTAAAGATCCGATTGAGTTGTCCCCCCCCTGCAAAAACGGTTAGTTTAGTATTTTTCATTTCTTACGACCTCTTTTTGCTTTATCAAAAGCACGGTGTTGAAAACACCCGTATAAAACGTCTTTTCATCATCGCTTTTTGCGTTTTCGGTGAGCGTTTCATAAAGTTTTATGTTGAGATAATCGTTTCGCTTGTCATATAGACGTTTGATAAGCGAGGCAAAATCGTCACCGTACTTGTCGTCGAAACAATCCTGACTCATAACAACCAAATCGCCGTAGCCGTTTTTGGTCACAAACACGGGTTCGTTTTTCTCATCGCACAGTTTGGATATTTCCGCCGTGTTTTTGAGTTCTTTTATAGGTATAATTGTCGGCATTTCTAACCTCTTTTGCAATATTATACCATAATTATACCACAATTATTCCAAAAGTCAATTTTATGTTTGCATTCGTAGGTAAACAAAACCGCAATTTACATCAACCGAATCTCATATTTAATCTAATTTTATATTAAAAACATTCAAAAAATCATTTCGCACAAATGAAATCGTTTGTCTAATATACGCAAAGAATCCACCGAATAATTCGGTGGATTCTTTCGATTTTTCAAAGACTCAATCAGATGAGTTTGAGGATGCAGGTTTCCGCTGCGTCGCCGCGACGATTGCCGGTTTTAAGGATACGGGTGTAACCGCCGCCTTGTCCGAGTTCGTTCTTGCGTGCGTCGTATTTGGGTGCATACTCTTTGAACATCTTTTCGATGAGGGGGTGTTTGGTGTCCTTAATGCGCGCTTTGAATGCGGATTTGGATTCCTTCTCGCCCTTGATTTCTTGAAGGTCAACGAGTTCAGCCATAAGTCTGCGGCGTGCTGCAAGTTTCTTCGGGCCGTCGTTTGTGAAGACGACTTCTTGCTTTGCGCCCTTTGCGCCGTCAACCGTCTTTGTGACTTTGACGTCGTCTTGATAGGCTCTCATTGCGATGGTGATGTATTTTTCAGCGAGGCTTCTAACTGCTTTTGCACGGTCAACGGTTGTTTCGATTTGACCATACCAAAGAAGTTCGGAAACCTGATTTTTAAGCATAGCCATTCTTTGGTCTGTGCGTTTTCCTAATTTAGACATAGTGTTCCTCCTGTACTCTTAGTCCTCTTGAGCCTTCAAGCCGAGGCCGAGATCTTCGAGTTTCTTGACAACTTCTTCGAGTGATTTTCTGCCGAGATTTCTCACTTTGAGCATATCGTCTTCGCTGCGTTTGGTGAGGTCTTCGACGGTGTGAATGTTTGCGCGTTTCAAGCAATTGTACGAACGCACCGAGAGATCGAGATCTTCAACTGACATTTCGAGGACTTTCTTGGTGTCGTCTGTCTTGTCCTCTTTGAGAATATCGTTCTCGTCCATATTGTCGACGAGATTGATAAACAGTTTGAGATGGTCGTTCATAATCTTTGCTGCAAGAGAAGTGATTTCTTTTGCAGAAGTCGTACCGTCGGTGGTCACTTCGAGCGTAAGTTTATCGAAGTCGATGCTTTGCTCGACGCGAGTGCTTTCGACGGCATAATTGACTTTGACGACGGGTGTGTAGATAGAATCGATCGGAATATAACCGATGGATTGACGGCTGTCCTTGTTGCGAGAAGCAGAAACATAGCCTCTGCCGCAATCGACAAAAATGGTCATATCGATGCAAGCGCCCTCGTCCAAAGTGCAGATGACTTGGTCGGTGTTGACAACTTCGATGCCTGCGGCGCATTGAATGTCGCCTGCGGTGACCGTGCCGACGGTGTTGGCAAAGAGTTTACATTCTTGCTTACCGGCTTTTTCAAGGCTGTTGACTGCTTTGAAACGAACAGTTTTGAGGTTGAGGATGATTTCGGTAACTTCCTCTTTTACGCCCTTGATTGTGGAGAATTCGTGATCGACGCCCGCGATTTTGATGCCGACTGCAGCAGCACCGGGAAGCGCGGAAAGAAGGATACGGCGCAAGCAGTTGCCTATCGTTGTGCCGAAGCCTCTTTCAAGCGGCTCGACGACGAACTTGCAATAGTTCTTGCTTTCGTTCTCCATTTTTATTTTGGGACTTCTCATTTCCATCATAACTGTATCCTCCGATCAAATTATTTAGAGTACAACTCGACGATAAGGTGTTCTTGGATGTCGAGGTCGATGTCGCTTCTTTCGGGAAGAGCAACAACCTTACCTGTGAGCGTTGCGTTGTCAAATTCGAGCCATTTGACGAGATTGAGATTCTTTGTTTCCTTTACGGCGTTCCACAAAGCGGAATCTTTCTTGTTTTCCTTGACGGCAACGACGTCGCCTGCTTTGACGAGGTAGGACGGGATGTCCACTGTTTTGCCGTTGACGGTGATGTGACCGTGGTTGACGATTTGGCGAGCCATTGCTCTTGAAGTGCCGAGGCCGAGACGATACACGACGTTGTCGAGACGTCTTTCGATAAGCACGAGCATATTGTCACCGGTGACGCCGCGCATTTCGGACGCTCTGTCGTAGTACATCTTGAATTGTTTTTCGGTCACGCCGTAGTAGCGTTTGGTTTTTTGTTTCTCACGAAGTTGAACGCTGTAACCGCTCGCCTTCTTTCTTCCCTTGCCGTGATCTCCGGGAGGTGCGTATTTTGTGAGAAGGGGGCATTTTGTAGAACCGCACTTCTCGCCTTTGAGATAGAGTTTGCATCCTTCGCGTCTGCAAAGACGGCAATCTGCTCCTGTATATTTAGCCATAGTTTAAGTCCTCCTAATTACAGTCTTCTCGCCTTGGGCGGACGGCATCCGTTGTGAGGAATCGGGGATACGTCTTGAATGAGCGTAACTTCGATACCGACGTTTGCGAGTGCGCGGATTGCGCTCTCTCTGCCTTGACCGGGACCTTTGACGTAGACTTCAACGCTTCTCATACCTTGATCGTAAGCAACTTTGGCTGCGTCCTCGCTGACCATTTGCGCTGCGAACGGGGTGGATTTACGGCTGCCGCGAAGTTTGAGTTTGCCTGCGGAAGACCAAGAGATAGCGTTTCCGTTCATATCTGTGATAGTAACGATTGTGTTGTTGAAAGAAGCGTGAATATGCACTTGACCTTTTTCAACGCGTTTGATATCTTTTCTTTTTTTAATAGCTTTTCTTGCGATACCTGCCATAGTCGCGCCTCCTTATTTCTTGCTGCGGCTGACTGCGCGCTTGGGACCTTTTCTCGTACGAGCGTTTTGTTTTGTGTTTTGACCGCGTACGGGGAGTCCTTTTCTGTGACGTACGCCGCGATAGCAACCGATTTCCATCAATCTCTTAATGTTGAGACCGACTTCTCTTTTGAGGTCACCTTCGACGTGCAAATGTTGTTCGATGTAATCACGAATGAGACTGACTTGATCTTCGCTCAAATCCTTGACGCGAATATCGGGATTGATGCCGGTCTCTTTCAAAATCTTTTGAGAAGTTGCAAGTCCGATACCATAGATGTAGGTAAGTCCGTATTCAACTCTCTTGTCGCGCGGAAGATCCACGCCGGCGATTCTTGCCATTTTCTACCTCCGAAATAGTGAAAAAAGTGTTTTTTATATATGCCACGCATAGGTAGTTGCCGTAAGATGTGGAATGAAGCAACCAGCCGCCCTACGCTTTTTGCCGAATTTTACTTTTGATGCCGAGGCGGAGCATTGCCTCAAAACGTCAAAAGCCCGACGCTACAATCAACCTTGACGTTGTTTGTGGTTGGGATACTTTGAGCAGATAACCATAACTCTGCCGTTTCTTTTGATAACTTTGCATTTGTCGCACATAGGCTTGACGCTGGGTCTGACTTTCATAGTTAACCTCCTAAATGAGTCCTTTGTTTTCGATGTTTCGATGACCTTATTTGTTGCGGTAGATTATTCTGCCTTTTGTCAGGTCGTACGGCGACATTTCGATTTTGACTTTGTCGCCTTCGAGAATTCTAATGTTGTTGATACGCAACTTTCCGCCGAGATACGCAAGAATCTCGTGTCCGTTTGTGAGCATCACTCTGAATTGAGTTTTGGGCAAAACTTCGATGACTTTGCCTTCGGTTTCGATAACGTCTTCTTTTGACATAGAGTCCTCTTAATTGTTGTTGTCGTTGTAAAAACGGAGTGCGCTGAACAGTTCCTGATCGAACACTTGCGCGCCGTTTTTGATTTTTTCCGCAATCTTTTCGAGCACGTCGCCGGTAGGTTGCAGATGTTTTACGTTTTTGAGTTTCGCGTTTTTGATATGGCGCAGATTTCCGTCCGCGATTCTCACCGTGTTTTCGTCCACGATCTCGACGACTGCGTAATACGCGCCTTGGTCGCGACCTGCTTTTGAATAAACGATAGAACCGATTTCCATATCAAAGCGTAAGTATTTCAGCCCCGTTTTCTGTCAGGGCAACAGTGTTTTCGTAGTGAGCGGAAGGTTTGCCGTCGAGAGTGACGCATTTCCAACCGTCTTCGAGCGTTTGCCACGTTCCCATATTGACCATCGGTTCGATTGCAAGCACCATACCCACTTCGAGTTTCGGACCGTGTCCCGCCTTTCCGTAGTTCGGCACTGCGGGGTCTTCGTGCATTTCTCTGCCGATTCCGTGACCGACCATCGATCTTACCACGCCGTAGCCGCGAGATTCGTTGTAAACCTGCACCGCGTGCGATATGTCGCCGAGTCTGCCGCCTGCCTTGAATTGCTTTACGCCCTCGAAGAAACTCTCTCTTGTGGTGCCCACGAGGCGTTTCTTTTCTTCGCTGACTTCGCCTACGAGGAAGGTTCTTGCGGCATCCGCTTGCCAACCCTTGAATACGAGTCCGCAATCCACACCGATTATCTCCCCCTCTTTGAGCCGTCTGTCGGACGGGAACCCGTGAACGACGACTTCGTCTATCGAAGCGCATATAGTTCCGGGGAATCCGCCGTATCCGAGGAAGGACGGGGTCGAATCGTGTCTTTTGATGTAATCGTAGGCAAATTCGTCAAGACGCTTTGTCGATACGCCCGGTTTCACTCTGTCGCCGAGGAAGAGCAGGCAATCTCTGAGGATTGCGCCCGATTTCCTCATACATTCGATTTCGTGAGGGCTTTTGATGTTGATCATTCAAGCACCTTCTTTATATCCGCAAAAATCTCTTCTTTCGTGCCGTTGGCTTTTATGTCCACGACTTTGTTTTGCGAACGATAGTAATCGATGAGCGGTTGAGTTTGATCGCTGTACACTTTGAGTCTGTTCTTCACGGTTTCGGGCTTGTCGTCGTCGCGAATGAAAAGTTCCTTTCCGCAACGCTTGCAAGTCGTTTCGCCATTGAGCATGGAAACGTGATAAGTTTCGCCGCACACGCAAACCCTTCTGCCGCCGAGTCTGTCGATAATGGTTTCAAACGGAACGTCGATGTTGATTGCAAGGTCGATTCTGGCAACCTTGTCGAGAGCCTCTGCCTGAGCGATTGTTCTGGGGAATCCGTCGAGGATATATCCGTTTTTGCAATCGTCTTGCGAAAGTCTGTCTTCAACCAAACCGATGACCACTTCGTCGGGAACGAGTCCGCCCGATTCGACGAAAGCCTTTGCTTTCAAACCGAGGGGCGTGCCTTCCTTCATATTGCGACGGAGTATGTCGCCCGTTGAGATGTGAGGAACTTTGAATTCCTCTGCGATCATCGCCGCTTGCGTACCTTTTCCTGCGCCCGGAGCGCCTAATAATATAATATTTTTCATAATTACTTATTATAGCACTTTTTCGTCCCGATGGCAAACAAATCGTCAAGCGATTTGCGCCATCGAACAAAAAATATGGGTTTGTTTGTCGTTTTCTCTCTTATTTGAGGAAGCCTTTGTAGTGCTTCATCATAATTTGAGATTCGAGTTGCTTGTTGAGTTCGAGCGCGACGGACACGACGATGAGCAAACCTGTTGCCGAGAACGAGTTTGCAAACGGGAGTGCCGGTGCCGCCCAAGAGCCTTCGCCCATAGCGAGCGCTCTGAACAAGAAGGTCGGGATAAGTGACAAGCACATAAGGAACACAGCACCAAAGAAGGTGATTCTGTTGTTGATCTTCTTGAGGAAGTCGCTTGTCGGTTTGCCCGCTCTTATACCGGGGATAAATCCGCCGTATTGTTGAATGTTTTTGGATACGTCTTCGGGATTGAACTGGATTTGAGCGTAGAAATAACTAAATCCGAGAATGAACAATGCCAAGAGGATGTAGTAAACTGCAGTGCCGCTTCCCATATAAGTCGCATACCAAGTCGCAGCGGAAGTATCGCTGAAAAAGAGTTGGATGATCATTTGGGGGAACATAAGCAAGGACGACGCGAAAATGATGGGCATAACGCCGCTACCGTTAACGCGAATGGGGATATACGTCGTTTGACCGCCGTACATCTTGTTGCCCTTGATTTGTTTGGAGTACTGCACCGTGATTCTTCTCTCTGCGCCGTCCATAAAGACGATGAACACGAATATGAGGACAACCAAAGCAACGAAGCCGAGAATGTTCCAAATATACGTCCATTCGTTGCCGACGAGTTTGAAGGATTCCGCCATAGTAGTGCCTGCGGTCGAAAGGATACCGATGAAGATGATGATTGACGTACCGTTGCCGATGCCGTATTCGGTGATTCTTTCGCTGAGCCACATAACCATAACGCTGCCCGCCACCAAAATGACGATAGTCAGAGCCATTGTCAGAATGGGATTATCCGCACTTGCTTCAAACGAAAACACGTCGAGGAAGTAACTCTTGAAAGCCACGACAATACCGATTGCTTGCACGACGGCAAGCACTACGGCAACGATTCTCGTGAGTTGCGTGAGTTTCTTTCTGCCTTCTTCACCCTCTTTGGACATCTTCTCGAGCGCGGGAATGACCAGAGCGAGAAGTTGCATAATAATCGACGAGTTGATGAACGGCAACACGCCGAGCGCAAACAAGGTGGCGTTCTGCATAGAACCGCCCGTTATGACGTTGAGTACGCTGAGGAAGTCGGAAGAATCAAACGCTGTCGAGCCTTGCATCGCAGCCATGTCGAACGTCGGGATGGGGATGTAGCATCCGATTCTGTAAACGAGGATGAGAGCGAGAGTAATCCAAATCTTCACTCTTATTTCCTTCGTTTTGAATGCGTTTTTGAGTGTCTCAAACATTATAGCACCTCTGCTGTGCCGCCTGCCTTTTCGATTTTTTGAATTGCAGACGCGGTGAATTTGTTGGCTTTGATCGTAAGTTTCTTTTCAAGTTCGCCGTTTCCGAGGACTTTGAGTCCGTATGCTTCGACTTTCTTGATAATACCGCTTGCGACAAGCTCATCGATACCGACAACTGCTCCGTCTTCAAATCTGTTGAAAACGTCGATGTTGACCGTGTTGTAGACGTGTGCGAATCTCTTGTTGTTGAAACCGATCTTCGGAAGTCTTCTGGTCATCGGCATTTGACCGCCTTCGAAGTTGGGACGAACGCCGCCGCCGCTTCTTGCCCATTGACCTTTATGTCCACGAGTAGATGTTTTACCCATACCGGAGCCTACGCCGCGACCGATTCTCTTGGTTGCGGTTTTTGCGCCCTCTGCGGGTTTAAGATCTTGAATATTCATATGTTCCTCCTCACGCTTCCTCAACCTTGACAAGGTGAGAAACTTTTGCGATCTTTCCTCTCACGCAAGCGTCGTCTGCAAAAGTGTTGGAATTGCCGATTTTGTGCAAGCCCATTGCTTCGAGGTTGGCTTTTTGATTTTTGAGGATGCCGTTTGCGCTCTTAACGAGAGTGACTTTTATAGTTTTGACTTCTGCTTTCGCTTCTGCTTTCTTTGCCATAGTACACCTCCCGATTAGTCAGCCACGACGTCTACGCCGCGAAGTTGCGCGATTTGCTCTGCGTTGCGAAGGCTCATAAGACCTTCGAGCGTTGCTTTTGCGCTGTTGATGGGGTTGTTAGAGCCGAGTGATTTGGTTCTTATGTCCTTTACGCCTGCGGTTTCGAGCACCATACGGACTGCGCCGCCCGCGATGACGCCGGTACCTTCTTCGGCAGGAAGAAGAAGAACTTGACCACGACCGAATTTACCCGTCGTTGCGTGAGGAATTGTGTTGCCTTTCAAAGAAACAGTCACGAGGTTGCGTTTTGCAAATTGCGTTGCTTTGTCGATTGCTTCGGGAACTTCCGCCGCTTTGCCCATACCGAGACCCACTCTGCCGTTGCCGTCGCCGACTACCACGAGTGCGGAAAAGCGCATATTCTTGCCGCCCTTGGTGGTTTTGGTGACGCGGTTGACAGCGATGAGTTTCTTGTTCAAACCGTCGTTTTCTTCTCTGTTTCTATCGTTTCTTCTATCACGATTTTCTGCCATAATTCCTCCGATTAAAACTCAAGACCGGCTTCTCTTGCGCCGTCGGCGAGAGATTGAACTCTGCCGGTGTAAAGATAGCCGCCTCTGTCGAACACGACTTCTTTGATGCCGATTGCCTGAGCCTTTTCAGCAATTGCCTTGCCGACGACTTTTGCAACTTCGCTCTTGGAAAGGTCTGCGGTTTGAGCCGCAATCGCTTTTTCGAGGTCGGATGCCGCGCAAAGAGTGTTGCCCTTCACGTCGTCGATAACTTGAGCATAGATATGGTTTGTGCTTCTGTACACGCAAAGACGGGGTCTTTCGGCAGTGCCGCTGACTTTCTTTCTGACTCTTGCGTGACGAATGATTCTATCTGCGTTTTTATCTTTTTTGCTTATCATACTTCACCTCAATTACTTCGTGGCTCTCTTGCCGACTTTGTGGATGACGGTTTCATCCTTGTAGTGGATGCCGTAGTTGTGATACGGTTCGACCGGTTTGATAGCCTTGATGGTTGCAGCGGTTTGACCGACGAGTTGGCGGTCAATACCCTTCACGACGATTTCGAGGGGTTGGGGTTGCGCAAAAGTGATTCCTTCGGGTGCGGTGAACTCAACGGGATGAGAGAATCCGATGTTGAGGGTCATCTTGTTGTTGCCCGAAAGGGTGACTTTGTAACCGACGCCGTTGACGATGAGGCTCTTTTCAAAACCTTTCGTCACGCCAACCACCATATTGTGGATGAGCGCGCGGTAAAGTCCGTGCAATGCGCGATGGTCTTTGTCGTCGGAATGACGAGTGCAGACGACGTGTCCGTCCTCGACTTTGACGTCGATGGATTTGTCAACCGTTTGAGAAAGTGCGCCGAGAGGGCCTTTCACGGAAACGAGGTTGTCTTTGATTTCAACTGTTACACCTTGCGGAATGGCAATAGGTGCTCTACCGATTCTTGACATATAGCGCCTCCTTACCAAACGTATGCAAGCACTTCGCCGCCGACGTGCTGTGCTTTCGCTTCCTTGTCGGTGAGGATGCCCTTGGATGTGGAAAGGATTGCAATACCCATTCCGTTGAGAACCTTGGGAAGATTGTCCACACCTGCGTAGACGCGAAGACCGGGTGTTGATACTCTCTTAAGACCGGTGACGACTTTTTGACCTTTGACGGGCGCGTATTTGAGAGTGATGACGATGTTGTTTTGAACAGCGCCGTCAACGACCTCGAATCCTTTGACGTAACCTTCTTTTACGAGTATTTCTGCGATTGCGACCTTGATTTTGCTCGCCGGAACTTCAACCGTTTCGTGCTTTGCGGTCAAGGCATTTCTAATTCTTGTAAGCATATCTGCAATGGGATCAGTCATTTTTAGTGCCTCCTCTTACCAACTTGCTTTCTTCACTCCGGGAATCTCGCCCTTGTAAGCGAGGTTTCTGAAGCAAACTCTGCAAATACCGTACTTTTTGAGCACGGCGTGGGGACGTCCGCAAATACGGCAACGTGTATATTCACGCGTCGAGAACTTTTGTGGTCTTTGTTGCTTAATTTTCATTGATGTTTTGGCCATAGTTCACTCCTTACTTCGCAAAAGGCATTCCGAGCAGTTTGAGAAGTTCTCTTGCCTCTTCGTCGGTTTTTGCCGTCGTAACGATACAAATATCGAAACCGCGAATCTTTTCAACTTTGTCGAATTCGATTTCGGGGAAGATGAGTTGTTCCTTCACGCCGACTGCGTAGTTGCCTCTGCCGTCAAACGACTTAGAGGAAATGCCACGGAAGTCGCGGACGCGAGGAAGCGCGATGGAAATGAACTTGTCGAGGAAGTCGTACATTCTGTTGCCGCGAAGCGTAACTTTTGCGCCGACGTTCATACCTTCTCTCACCTTGAAGTTTGCAACGGATTTCTTTGCTGTTGTGATAACCGGTTTTTGACCTGCAATCAATTTGAGTTCCTCAACTGCGAGTTGCAGTGATTTACTGTTGTCTTTGCAGTCGCCCAAGCCCATATTAAGCACAATTTTTTCAAGACGAGGGACCTCGTTGATGTTCTTGTAGCCAAAGCGTTTGATGAGAGCCGGTACGACCTCTTCGGCGTACTGTTTTCTCATACGGTATCTTTCAGCATTACCAGCATTCGTCTTATCGGTTGCAGGTTCCTTAGCAACCTGATTTTTCTTTTCTGCCACGATATTACCTCCGATTTATCAGTCCTTTTTATCTGCGGACTTTTCTGCTTTCTTTTTTGCGGCTTTCTTTGCCACTTTCTTTGCAGATGGTTTCTTCTCGTCCAAAGACGCACCGCACTTGGGGCATACGCGGACGGATTTTTGTTTGCCGTTCACGTCTTTCACTTCGTGCTTAACTCTGACGACGTCGCCGCAACCTGCGCAAACGTGCATAACGTTGGATGCGTCGATTGTGCCTTCCTGTTTGACGATGCCGCCCTTTTCTTGTGCGTTTCTGGGCTTTTTGCTCTTTGAAATGATGTTTACGCCTTCAACGTAGATTCTTCCGGTTTCGGGAACGACTTTGAGGACTTTGCCCACTTTGCCTTGATCCTTGCCGGTGATAACCATAACGTTGTCGCCTTTCTTAACACTCAATTTTGCCATAATAGTTGTCCTCCTTACAGCACTTCGGGTGCGAGAGAAATGATTTTGGTGTAATCCTTGTCACGAAGTTCTCTTGCGATAGGCCCAAAAATACGAGTGCCTTGTGGTTGTTTTTGGTTGTCGATGATGACTGCCGCATTGTCGTCGAACTTGATGTGGCTGCCGTCCTCACGTTGAAGACCGAAGGTCGTGCGGACGATGACTGCCTTTACGACGTCGCCCTTCTTAACCTTGCCGCCCGGGATAGCCGATTTGACGGACGCGACGATAACGTCGCCGATGTTTCCGCTTCTTCTGAAAGAACCGCCCAGGACTCTGATGCACATAATTTCTTTGGCTCCGCTGTTGTCAGCGACTTTGAGCCAACTCAATGGTTGAATCATAGCGTTCCTCCTATTACTTGGCTTTCTCGACTATTTCGACGAGTCTCCAGCACTTGTCCTTTGAAAGAGGACGAGTTTCTTGGATGAGCACCTTGTCGCCAATGCCGCAAGCGTTGTTTTCGTCGTGCGCTTTGAACTTCTTGGTGCGGTTTACGATTTTCTTGTAGAGGGGATGTTTTACACGTTCGCTGACTGCGACGACGATGGTTTTGTCCATCTTATCGCTCACGACGATACCCACTCTTTCTTTTCTCAAATTTCTTTCTTCCATACGTTCCTCCGATTAGCCCTTTGCCTCGTCTTTTGCGCGAGCAATTTCTCTTTGACGGATGACAGTCTTGATACGGGCAATGTCGCGACGCGTTTCAACGATAACCATAGGGTTGGTCAGTTGATTCGTGGCGTTTTTGAAGCGAAGGAAAAACAATTCCGACTTCAATTCGTTGAGTTTGGTTTGCAACTCTTTATCTGTCATTTCCAAAACTTGTTTCGATTTCATTGTTCACCGCCTTCGGCACCGTTCACGTCCTCTGCTCTGACAAACTTGCACTTGACGGGAAGTTTGTTTGCTGCAAGACGGAGTGCCTCTTTTGCTACTGCTTCGTCGATGCCTGCGATTTCAAACATCACACGGCCCGGCTTGACGACTGCTACCCAGTATTCGGGAGAACCTTTACCTGAACCCATACGAGTTTCGGCAGGTTTCTTTGTTACGGGTTTGTGAGGGAAAATATCCACCCAGACTTGTCCGCCACGACGGATGTATCTCGTCATAGCGACACGCGCTGCTTCGATTTGGTTGGAGGTAATCCAGCCCGGCTCTGTCGAAACAAGACCGTATTCGCCGTATGCGACGATGTTGCCCTTGTTTGCTTTGCCTTTCATTCTGCCACGCATTTGGCGACGTCTTTTGACGCGTTTAGGCATTAACATTATTGATTTCCTCCTTCAAGTGGATTTTTGCCAAGGATTTCGCCCTTGTAGATCCAGCATTTGACGCCGATTGCGCCGAATGTGGTGTTTGCGGTTGCTACGCCGTAATCGATGTCTGCACGAAGGGTTTGAAGCGGGATAGAACCTTCACGGTATTGTTCGCTTCTTGCGATTTCAGCGCCGTCGAGTCTGCCGCTGACCATCGTCTTGACACCCTTTGCGCCCGCTTTCATAGCCTTGGACATTGCTTGTTTCATTGCGCGACGGAAGGAAGCGCGTCCTTCGAGTTGTTTTGCAATGCCTTCTGCAACGAGTTGAGCGTCTGCGTCCGGATGTTTGACTTCCATGATGTTGATGCTCACTTTCTTGTCGCCGGAAACGAGTTTTTCAACTTCTTTCTTGATTTCTTCAACGCCTGCGCCTGCTTTGCCGATGAGGACTGCGGGGCGTGCGGTGTAGATTGCGACTACGAGTTTATCTGCCGCTCTTTCGAGCACGATTTTTGAAATTGCCGTATCGTAGTATTTCTTTTTGATGAACTTGCGGACTTTATTGTCTTCGACGATGTTGTCTGCAAAGTGCGCCTTGTCGGCATACCATTTAGAACTCCACGATTTGATGACGCCTGTACGAAGACCGTTCGGATCGACTTTTTGTCCCATTGTGTATACCTCCTATTACGCTTTCACCGTGTCAAGAATGACCGTGATATGACTTGTTCTCTTGTTGATACGATACGCTCTGCCCTTGGACACCGCTTGGATACGCTTGAGGGTCGGACCTTCGTTTGCGTAGCACTCTGCGATATACATATCGTTTCTTGCGAGATTTTGATTGTTTTCGCCGTTTGCCGCCGCGCTGTTGACCAACTTGATAAGGGGTTCGCTTGCAGCCTTGGGCGTGTTTTCCAAAATAGCGATTGCTTCCGTTACCGATTTGCCTCTGATGATGTCGAGGACGATGCGGACCTTGAAGGGAGAGATTCTGACGAATTTAGCCGTTGCACAAGGTCTTGTATCCGCTTTTGCTTGACGATCCAAGGCTTTTTGTTTACTTCTTGTTGCCATATCTTCCTCCTATTACTTCGTGGTCTTTGCGCCCGCGTGACCTCTAAACGTACGCGTGGGAGCAAATTCTCCGAGTTTGCAACCGACCATATCTTCCGTGATATATACGGGCACGTGTTGCTTACCGTTGTGAACTGCGATCGTGTGACCGACCATTTCGGGGAAAATCGTGGAACTTCTGGACCAAGTTTTGACGGATTGACGTTCACCGGATGCGTTCATCGCATTGATTCTGTTCATAAGGCGTTCTTCTACATAAGGGCCTTTTTTAACACTTCTACTCATTTTGTCCTCCGATTAGTTCACACGCTTAATAATGAACTTATTAGATTTGTTCTTCTTCTTTCTGGTCTTATAACCGAGAGCAGGTTTACCCCAAGGAGTAACAGGTGAAGGCATACCGACGGGAGATTTGCCTTCGCCGCCGCCGTGCGGGTGGTCGTTCGGGTTCATAACGACACCACGAACGGTCGGACGCACGCCCATGTGGCGGGTCTTACCGGCTTTGCCGACGCGCACGATTTCGTGATCGATGTTGCCGACTTGACCGACTGTCGCTCTGCAGTTGATGAGAACGTATCTCATTTCGCCGCTGGGCATACGCACGATTGCGTATTTGCCTTCTTTTGCCATAAGTTGCGCCGCATTGCCTGCCGCTCTTGCGATGATTCCGCCGTTGCCCGGTTGAAGTTCGATGTTGTGAATCATAGTACCGACGGGGATTGCGGAAAGAGGAAGTGCGTTGCCGACTTTGATGTCTGCATGCTCGCCGCTTTCGAGAACGTCGCCGACGTTGAGTCCCAAAGGTGCGAGGATATATTTCTTTTCGCCATCGGCATAGTGCAAAAGCGCGATGTTTGCCGAGCGATTGGGGTCGTATTCGATGGAAGCGACTTTTGCGGGGATACCGTCTTTGTTGCGCTTGTAGTCGATGATACGATATTTGTTTCTGTTGCCGCCGCCGATGTGACGAACGGTGATTCTGCCCATAGAGTTTCTGCCGCCGCTCTTATTGAGTGACACCAAGAGTGAACGCTCGGGCGTTGTGCTTGTGATCTCCTCGTATGCAGACACCGTCATGAAACGACGTGCAGGAGACGTTGGTTTATATTTCTTAATAGCCATATTCTTTACTCTCCTTATGCCAAGCTCTCGAAGAATTCGATTGCCTTACTGTCGTCGGTAAGAGTGACGATCGCTTTCTTGAAAGCAGAGCGTCTGCCTTCGTTTCTGCCCATTCTCTTCACTTTGCCGTCGTAGTTGGATGTATTGACTTTGTCAACTTTCACTTGGAAGATTTGCTCGACCGCAGCCTTGATTTGCGTTTTGGTTGCAGATTTGACAACCTTGAACGTGTATCTCTTGTTTGCGATGCCGTCATAACTCTTTTCGGAAAGGATAGGCTCGATAATGATGTCGTATGCTGTCATTGTGCTGCCTCCTCGAGTTTTTTAAGTGCGTCAACCGTGATGACGATGTTCTTCGTTGCGACTACGTCGTAAACGCTGAGGGTTCTTGCTTCGCAAACTTCGACGGAAGGAATGTTCTTGCTGGCTTTGAGCGCGACTTGGTCGTACTCGTCGAGGACGAACATAACTTTGCCGTTGAGAGAGAGTGCCTTCACCGCTCCTGCAACGAGTTTGGTTTTTGCTTCTGCGAGTGCAAATTTGTCAAGAACGACCACTTCGTTTTGACGAATCTTTTCAGAAAGCGCGGAATAGAACGCGGCTGTCTTCATACTCTTGTTGATTTTTTGAGAGAAATCTCTGGGTTTCTTTGCGAACACCACGCCGCCGCCGACATATTGAGGTGCGACGATGGAGCCTTGACGCGCACGACCCGTGCCTTTTTGACGATAAGGCTTGCAGCCGCCGCCGCGAACTTCCGTTCTGGTGAGCGCGCTCATCGTGCCTTGACGCTTGTTTGCGAGTTGTGCAACGACCACTTGGTGAATAAGTGCTTCGTTATAGTCGCGTGCAAAGATGGAATCGCTGATTTCTACCGTTCCGGCTTTTTTGCCTGCCATATTCAAAACGTTCAGTTTCATATTCTACCTCCGCTTAACCCTTGATGGATTCCTTCACGACGACGACGCCGCCCTTCGGTCCGGGGATTGCACCCTTGATGAGAAGAAGATTTCTTGCTGCATCGACGCGTGCGACAGTAAGGTTTTGGACAGTAACCTTTTCGTGTCCCCATTGTCCTGCCATATGTTTGTTCTTGAACACTCTCGAGGGAGAGGAGCAAGCACCCATAGAACCGACGCTTCTGTGAATAGGACCGGTACCGTGAGTCATAGGACCGATTCTGTGAGAGTTCCATCTTTGGATGACGCCCGAATAGCCGTGACCTTTGGAAGTGCCGGTAACGTCAACTTTGTCGCCCTCTGTGAACATATCGCAGGTCAGTTCCTGTCCGAGCGTGTAGCTCGCGCAGTTTGCGAAACGGAATTCACGAAGGTACTTCTTGACGGTTACGCCCGCTTTCTTGAAGTGTCCGGCAACCGGCTTGTTTACTCTTGTTTCCTTGACGGTGCCGAAGCCGACTTGAACCGCTTCGTATCCGTCGTTCTCTTTGGTCTTTATCTGCACGACCGGGCAGGGACCCGCTTCCACTACGGTTACGGGGATAACCTTGCCTTCTGCAGTAAAGATCTGGCTCATACCGATTTTTTTACCGATGATTGCTTTATCCATGTAAAGTTCATCCTCCTTTTATTTGCTTAGAGTTTGATCGAGATGTCCACGCCTGCGGGCAAATCGAGTTTCATCAAAGAATCGACCGTCTTGCTCGTGGGGTTGTAAATATCGATCAAACGCTTGTGAGTTCTGAGTTCAAATTGTTCGCGGCTGTCTTTGTATTTGTGAGTAGCGCGCAAAATCGTGATGATTTCCTTTTCCGTGGGAAGAGGAATGGGACCGGAAACCTTCGTTCCCGTCTTCTTGACGGTCTCGACAATCTTCTCTGCGGAAAGATCGATAAGGTTGTGGTCGTAAGCCTTAAGTTTAATTCTGATCTTTTGTCCAGCCATTATTAGCCTCCTATATTACACTTGTCCGTGTGTGTCTTATATTTTTTACCCGCCGCGACCGCGACGGAAAATGCGTATCTCTTTCGACACGCTCGTTTAATATATAATTTTTGAAAATTAAAGTCAAGCAAAAATTTGCGAATTTATGAATATTTTTCAAACTTGTGTCCGAAAACTCCCAACAACCGCAAAATCTTGTATATATGGATAAATTTTGTTTTCAAATAGAAGTAAATTATAAATATATTTGCGCGTGCCACGCACTCGGGTGTATCGCGGCAAAAACCGATGTTTCAGCCGCGATACACCCGAGTGCGAAT
>CAVBBF010000013.1:0-31585 GCA_963593735.1 Phascolarctobacterium succinatutens | reverse complement strand
CATCCGCCGCAGTCGCCGACGTACTTGCAAAACTGCGAGAGATTGTCATCCCCTTGTATACGGGGACTTGTTTTTCTTTCGCGCCTTTGTCGCAAGCGACAAACATGCTTGCCGTCAACACTATCACGAGTGTGAAAACCGCAAAAAGCGCTATTCTACCCAATTTTTTCATAAACTTATGTTCCTCCATAATGGTTTTAACAATGGACAAATACACCATATATAACAGTATAGTAACAATTTTTGTTACTGTCAATATTTTCGTAACAGGGTTAGTTACAATTTGAGTATGGAGTTCAGGGCGCGGTTGAAGGAATTAAGAATCGAAAACAATGAATCTCAACAAGATTTGGGACGGGTTTTGAATATGTCAAAAATGGCAATTTCGCACTGGGAATCGGGACATAGCGAACCGAGTATCGCTCAACTCATCCTTATTGCCGACCATTATGAAGTCAGCGTCGACTATCTCATAGGTCGTGAATGTTGATACGAAAAGTCCCGATTCGCTTTGAATCGGGACTTGTGTTTTTGTGTCTATTGATTATTAATTCGCTTTTTGAGCAGTAAAACGATTACTTGTTCGCTTTTTGTGCTGTAAAACAATTACTTATTCGCTTTTTGTGCTGTAAAACGGCTCAAAATAGATGAAGAACAAGAAAGAACTGTCTGCACGGGCGGCCTAACGTATATGTAATACGTGACCGAACGAGAAGACGGTTCTGACGATGTTATTCGCTATTTTGTGGCGTTTTCAAAACGTGCCAATTTGTTCTTTTCAAGCTTCAAATACACCCACTTGATCGGCGGGCAGATTGCAAAGAGGAATTGCGCAAGCGAGAAAAGTTTGGACGGATTGACGAATTTGCGTTTGTGTTCGAGTCCTCTGACCATACATTTTGCGACGTGTTGCGGCTTTTGGACGGGGAACGGACGCTCGCGAATGACTTTGCCCTCTTGACCTTCCACCGCTTTCTTGAAGAAGCCCGTGTCGGTGGCTATCGGATAGAGGCAAGTGAGGGATACGTTGCTCGGAAGTTCGTAGCGCAGACCTTGTTGGAAGCCTTGAACCGCGAATTTGCTCGCGCTGTAAAGCGTATAACCGGGCATTGCGAGTTTGCCGATTGCCGAAACGGTGATTGCCATTTGACCTTGCTTGCCGCCGAGATATTCGACGTATTTTTGGTATGTATAGATGGGCGAATACACGTTGACTTTGAAGATGTCCTCGATACGCTCCCAGTTGACGTAATCCATCGTTTCGTAGTACGGGAAGCCTGCGTTTGCAAAGAAGATGTCGATCGAGCCGAGTTTTTCGGTTGCGGTCGCAAAGATGGAATCGACGTTTTCTTTGGTGGACACGTCGCACACCATCGGGAACACGTTTTTGAGGTTGAGAGCCTCGATTCTGTCGGTGCGCAAGTCAACCGCCAAGATTTTGTTGCTGCCGTTTGCGAGCAATTTGAGCGTTTCGAGACCGATACCGCTGTTCGAACCGGTGATGACGATGGTTTTGCCGTTTATCATAATTTTCTCCTTTCAATCTCGCAAATATATGCGGATTTGATTAACTTATTTACTAATAGTATGTTATCACGAAAATGCGTGATTTACAAGTTTATTTTGAGTGGTTGTTGTTATATTTGGATAAAATTTGATTAAAAGTTTTGTTTGCGCGGGCTTGTAGAGCGGAAAGAGAGCGTGAATTGTCCACTATCATAGTGGCTTTTGCTCTCAACACGGCGGACGGAACTTGCGAGCGCATGCGCGAAACCGCTTGCTTTACGCTCATTCCTCTGCCCTTTTTCAAGCGCAAAATACGCTTGAAAAGCGGCGCTCTGACGTATACGATTTCGTCAAACGCCTCGTCGCCGCCCTCTATGAAAAGCGGAAGTTCGACGGCAAGCGGACTCTCTTTACATTCGGATATAACCCGCATAATTTCGGGGTGCGCGAGCGCGTTGAGTTTTCCCCTCTCGTTTTGGTCGGAAAATACGATTTTTGCGAGTGCGCTTTTATCGACTGAGCCGTTTGAAACGACGCTCGGAAACAACGCCGCGATTTTTTGGATATACGACGGCGTTTTGAGCAATTCGGCGTTGATTTCGTCTGCGCTGAGGCAGAAAAATCCCCTCTCCTTTGCAATTTTCATAACCTCGCTTTTGCCCGAGCCTATTCCGCCGATAACCGCGATTCTCATTTGAGTTCACCCCAGTTCGTCGCGCTCGTGGCTTCGGCAACGAGAGGCACGGCAAGTTCGACTGCGTGTTCCATTTCGTACGACAGAATCTTTTTGACTTCTTCTTCCTCGTCCTTTGCCGCGTCGATAATCAACTCGTCGTGGATTTGAAGAATCATTTTGGATTTCATATTTGCAAGGCGTTTTTCGACGTTTATCATCGCGACTTTGATGATGTCGGCGGCAGAGCCTTGAAGCGGCGTATTCATCGCCATACGCTCCGCGGCGGAACGCACCATATAGTTTGACGCTTTGAGGTCGGAAAGATTGCGACGTCTGCCGAGCATCGTGAGCGAATAGCCCCTCTCGCGTGCGTCCTCGACGTTCTTGTCCATAAAGGCGCGAACCTTCGGGTGCATCGTGAAATAGTTGGCGATAAACTCTTTTGCCATATACTGCGGAATGGACAGGTTTTCGGCAAGGCCGTAGCCACTTATGCCGTAAATTATGCCGAAGTTGACCGCCTTTGCGTCACGTCTTTGCGCAGGCGTAACCTTGCTCACGGGTATGCCGAGAATTTGCGAAGCGGTGATTGCGTGTATATCCTCGTCCTTGTTGAACGCCTCGATAAGTTGCTCGTCGCCGCTCATATGCGCAAGAAGTCTGAGTTCGATTTGCGAATAGTCCGCGCTCACAAGCACGCAGTTTTCGCTCGGCACGAACGCACTCTTGATGTCCTTTGCCTCTTCGCTTCTGGCAGGAATGTTTTGAAGATTGGGATTTGTCGAGGACAGCCTGCCCGTCTGGGTTATGCACTGATTAAACTCGGTGTGAATTCTGCCTCTGTTGATGAGCGGTTGAAGTCCGACGACGTACGTCGATTGAAGTTTTGCGTAGTGGCGGTATTCGAGCACCGCGTTGACGATCGGGTGTTTGCTTGCAAGGTTCGAAAGCACGTCCTCGCTGACCGAATAACCCGTCTTTGTTTTTTTGCCGTGCGGCAAGCCGAGTTTGTCGAAAAGTATGTCGCCAAGTTGCTTTGGCGAAGCGATGTTGAAAGTTTCGCCCGCAAGCGCGTAAATCTCTTTTGTCAATCTTTCTATGAGTTGTCCGTACTTGCCCTCGAGCACTTTCAAAACGTCTGCCGAAACGCAAACGCCTCTCTCTTCCATATTGCGCAAAACTACGCAAAGCGGCTGTTCAACGTCGAAAAACAGACGATTAAGTCCTTGTTGCGTCAACTGCTCGCGCAAATTCTCGCTTTCGGCAAACAGTTCCGCAGCACCCGTTTCGTAGTCGTCCGCACCCAAAACCTGATCGATATTCTTTATCGGCGCACTGCCTCTTGCAAGGTGCGCGGCAATCATAACGTCGAAGAATCTGTCTTGCTCGAAGCCGTACGTCTTGCTTAAACTCTTATAGTCGTAGCATACGAGTTCCTTGCCTGCCGCCGCCTTTTTGAGTGCGGAAAGCGCGTCGTCGAAGCCTATGCCTTCGCTGAACAAATCCTCGACGCAATTTATCGTATACTCTGTTTTGTCGTCGACGGCAAACGCTATGTCTTTGCCTATCAATATTGCGATTTTGTCGCCCTTTGCGGCGTTCTCGATCTCACTCTCGGTTTTGAGAACGACAGTGGTTTTTTCGATGTTTTTCTTTTCGGGCGTTACCTGTTCCGCGCCGTCGAAAACCATACGATTTGCAAGCGACGAGATTTCGAGTTCGGCAAGTTTTTGCTTCACTTCCCCCGAATAAACTGGCGTGAACGCAATATCTGCAAGCTTACACTCGACGGGTACGTCGCAGTTTATGGTTACGAGTTCTTTGCTGAGCAAAGCGAGTTCCTTGTTGTTTGCCACGTTTTGTCCGAGTTTGCCCGGAATTTGCTCGGCGTTTGCCAAAATGTTTTCGAGCGAGCCGTACTTGTCGAGAAGTTGTTTCGCCGTCTTTTCACCCACGCTCGGTATGCCGGGGACGTTGTCCGACGTATCGCCGCGAAGCGCCTTGTAGTCTATAAATTGTTCGACGGTAAATCCGTCTTCGAGCAGTCTTTCGACATCGTAAACTTCAATGTCGCTTACACCCTTCTTCGTCCAAAAAATCTTCGTCGTCGGGCTTACGAGTTGGAAACTGTCGCGGTCGCCCGTGACTATTATGCACTCGTCGTCAAAACGCTTGGACAGCGTGCCGAGAATGTCGTCGCCCTCGTAGCCTTGTTTGCTCACGATTTTGATACCCATAGCGGTTATGAGGTCTTTGAGCGGTTCGACTTGCTGGCGCAGTTCCTCGTCCATAGGCTTTCTGGTCGCCTTGTATTCCTTGTACATTTCGTGGCGGAACGTCGGACCGTGCAGGTCGAAAGCCGCCGCAATATGCGTGGGGTTTTGCTCTTTGATTATCTTCAAAAGTATGCTCAAAAAGCCGTATATCGCGCCCGTGTACAAACCCTTCGAGGATTTGAGGTTGGGAAGCGCGTGATATGCGCGGTGCATAAGAGAGTTGGAATCCAAAAGCAATATCTTGTTTTGCGACATATTTCACCTACATTTTATCATTGCCAAATCCGTGTGAGATTAGCCGATTTCAGCCGAGCAAAAACTCGGCAAGACCGTTTTCCATCAGTTCTTTCGCATCGTCGTAGCCCATCTGCATATACGCATGGATACGAGTTTTCGAAAACGCCATAGCAGGTCCTAAATCTTCTTTGGGGATGATGTAAAAGAGATTAGGATTCCCCTCGACTTTGCGCTTGGGTTGCTTGCTTTCGACGTTCGTGCGAATCACGAGCATTTTGTCGTAGCCGTGCCTCGTGAGCAGATTTATCGGCATATTGTCGTAAACGCCGCCGTCGATGTACTTTTTCTCGTCTATGACTTTGGGCGGAAAAATCGGAAACGTTGCGGAAGCGATGATATAATCCACGAGTTTGCCCTCTTCGATTTCACTCATCATCTTTTCAAAGGGTTGCATATCGCTGATGTTGAAAGCGACGAGTCCGTAGTCCTTGCCCGAAGCGCGAATATCGTCCTCGTTCACTATCGTTTCAAAAAACTTTTGCGATTTTTGATAGGAAGATTCGAGCATTTTGAACGTTTTGAGTCGTTTTTCCGCAACTATTCTCAAAATTGCGGGGCGCAAATCCAAGCCGTTCAATTCGTCAAGTTCTTCATCGCTCAAATCGAATACGGTGTTGGTTTTAATTTCGTTCCACACGTCGAACAGTTTAGCGTAGCCGCCTTCGAGGTATATCGCGCCGTTTATCGCACCTATGGACGTACCCGCAACGCCGTCGAATTCAACCATAAGTTCTCTTATCGCCATAAGCGCGCCGATTTGATATGCGCCCTTAACGCCACCGCCTTCGAGAACCAAACCCAACTTTTGTCTTTCTTTGCTCATTTGTAACCCTAAAATAAATCTTATTTTAGATAATTGTATCATTGAAAGGAATATTTGTAAAGAACGAAGAGAGGCAGAGGAAAAATAAAACTTCCCCTTCATTACGGATAAAAAAATAGTGGCGGCTATGTAGCCGCCACTATTTTTTTAATAATTTATTGAATATCGTTTTCTATGTCTTGCGAGTTGTCGGAAGCGACGGCAAGGATCTCGTCTACGGCTTGTTCCTCTTGCTTTTCGACATTGCCGAGTTTTAGTTCGCTTTCAATCTCTTGCATTTCCTCTTGCGCTTCTTCGGTTTCGATTGCTTCTTCGGCGGCTTTGCGCGCCTCGATTGCGGCAATCATTTCGTTCATCTTAGTTTCGTTCAAGAAGAATTTCTTTTTGTAAACGATGAGCGCAACCGCCATAAACACCATGGGGATAGCGCAGGTGCAAACAAGCAATATCATTGTGCTTTGTTGTCCGCCCGTAGAGGCTTGCAAAGCGTCGACAACGTCTTGTTTTGTCATGTCGGTGATAAGCCCCTTGTCTATGTCGGCAAACTGGTTTGTGTATGTCAACACGCCTGCAACTATGTAAACAAGCGATACAAGCCCTTGCATCAATGCCGAACCCATCTTTGCAGTGAAAGGACGCAATGCAAAAATCAAACCTTCGTCGCGTCTGCCCGTCTTGTACTCGTTGTACTCGACGGTGTTTGCCATGTTGATGACCATAATCATATAAAATCCGCCGCCCCAGCCTGCAATCGTATACGCGAGGAAAGTCAAAATAAAGCGGAGGGTGATTTTCATGTTCAGCACTTCAAAAAGCACGGTTTTCGGCACGGTCAAGCCAAAAACCATCATCAGCCCATAACCGATGATAAGCGCAAGTCCGCACGAATAAAGCAACTTGTCGCGCCCGAATTTTTTGGCAAAGGCAGGATAAAACAACGTAAACACGGTCGATACGACGGCATATCCCACACCGAACACCGTCCAAAGCGTGCCGTTGTAGGCATTGTCGAAATATATGTACATCATCCCAAGGCCGCCGCCCACGACGTTTGTGCCGACGTTGAACAGCAACATGACAAGAGCGCTCCACATAATCTGATCGTTTTTGAAAAGCACCCTGAACATGTCCTTGACTTTCATAGGAGGCGTTTTCATCAGATTTTTGGGAAGAGGCTTTTCCTTCACGCCGAATATGGTGAACATTTGAAAACCGCACATCAACACAACCGCGATGACTGCCATAATGCCGAATGCCGTCGTCGAATTGCCGCCGACGGGCTTTTCGCCCATGGCAAAGGTCGGGATGATAAGTCCGGCAAGTCCGCCGCCGATTCCGACCGAAACGGACGTGAACGTCATCAATTTGTCGCGATCGTGCGGATTGTTGGTGAGCGACGGCATCATTCCCCAGTAGGAAATGTCGTTCATGGTGAACGTTATGCTGAAGAGAAAATACATTGCGGCAAGCAAACCGATGAAGCCCCATCCCTGCGCCGGCACGGTGAACAGCGTCACGATGACAACCGACGTCGTAAGCGCGCCGATGAGTTGCCACGGCTTGTATTTACCCCATTTTGTGCGGGTGTTTTCCACAATTCCGCCCATGATCGGGTCGTTCAACGCGTCGAATATTCTCGCCGCAACGATTATGAACGTGATTGCCGTGAATTGCGCCGTATTCAAATTTTTGGTGAATACGCAAAACGACAAAAGGTAGCCGTTGAATAAATTGTACAGAAAATCTCGTCCGAGTGTGCCGAGAGCGTACATAAACAGATTGCGATTTGACAGTTTTTCGCCATCTTGCGAAGAACTCGTTCCTTCGGCACTTTCAACTGCCGATACGTTTGTTTCTTCCTGCATAATAGTCCCCTTTACGCTTAATACAACCATTGTATCAAAACGCAAACCCCTTTTCAATAGCAAACGAAAAATAATTAAAATACGTTCAAAAACTTTTTTGCAAAAGACAACCGAGCGAACGCTTGTCGCAACAGCGGCGAAAAAAAACGTATAAAACCGCAAAAAATCGTCAAAAAATCGTCTATAATTTTTCAATCGATATTTACATTTTTATGACAATGTGTTAATATACTTGACGTAGGATAACTCCTAAAAAAATAACTATGTGAGGATTTATTATGGCAAAAAGCAAAAGCGATTATTTCGGACTCGGTCGTATCGTAAGTCTTATTCTTGCAATCATTCCCGTCACGTCGTGGATTCTCGGCGCAGTCACAAGATTTTCGGAAGGCAAAATCGTTGCAGGACTTCTTCGTTTGATTTTCGGCTTCAACATCGTATGGCTTGTTGACCTTGTGATGATGATTGTCAAAAAGTCGATTTGGCGTCTTCTCAACTGCTAATATGACGATAGAATTTGAAAACAAAGTATATGACGACAAGAAGCAGGCTCTATGCGAGTTTGCTTTTTGTCACTACCCCGTCACGGTGAAAATCGACGGCGAGGAACTACGTTTCGATTGGTTCAGCGATTTGGAAAAGTATATTCTAACTCACTGAAACGATAGTTTAACAATTGAAAACGTGCAGATAAAAGGCGCATTGCGTCTTTTATTTTTTGCCGCATTCATCAAAAAGCAACCGTCAAAGTGCGGTTGCTTTTCAAAATCTGCCGTAAGGGTTATATGTGTAAAAGCGCGCGTCAAGTTCGTTTTACTTGTTCATAACTTCGAGACATTGCGCAAAGAATTTTGTTGCGGTTTCCATCGCGTCGATGCTCACTCGTTCGTTGATTGCGTGGATACGCTTTTGATCGTCCAAAGTCATCAGGAACGGCGTGAAACGATAAATGTTGTCGCATACGTCTCCGTAGTAGCGGCTGTCGCTGTTTGCGATAAACATATACGGCGCGGTGACCATCGTCGGGAAAATCTGCTTGATTGCCACGTTCAAATCGCGCCACGGCTTTACGTCGATGGGCGAAACCGCAGTCGCTTCCGTACCCTTGCCGTGTCTTTCGACTTTGACCTTTTTGCCGAGAAGTTTTTGAGTGTATGCAAGCACTTCGTCGCTCGTCACGCCCGTGATGATTCTCGTGTTGATATTTGCCGTAACCTTTGGCGGAATGACGTTTTCTGCGTCGCTTCCGTGCAACATCGTTTGTGCAAACGTCGTCGAAATGAGCGAGTTGGTGAGCGGTATTTTTTTGAACCCGAATTTTAGCATCGGACTCAAAATATCCCTGTTGACAAGTATGAATCTAAACGGGAATTTGACGTGCGGAGCAATGAGTTTGAACGTTTGCTTCGTCGCAGGCGTCCATTTGCTCGGCATCGGGTGTTTGTCGAGTTTGACAAGCGCCTTACCCAAGATTGCCGCCGCCGACGGTTTCGAGGGATTGGACGCGTGACCGCCCGATTTTTCGACTGTCAAAGTCATATTCATATTGCCCTTTTCGCAAGTGGCGATAAGCCCGAACAACTTGTCCTCGCCTATCATCTTGCCGTCGATAATCGTACCGCCCTCGTCAACTATGTATTCGAGGCGGATATTCTGCTTTTTCAACCAGTCGCAAATATGCGCCGCGCCTTCTTCCGTCCACGCTTCCTCGTCGTGACCGAAGCAGAAATACACGTCGCGCTCGGGCTGCCAGCCTTCCGACAACAGTTTCTCGGCGGCTTCCAAAAGGGAAATCATCGTGCCCTTCATGTCCTGCGTTCCGCGCCCCCAGATGAATCCGTCGTCAATCGTTCCTCCGAACGGCTCGTAATCCCAGCCCTCTTTTGGTGCGGGAACGACGTCTTGGTGCGCCAAAAACGCGCCGGGAAGCAATGTCGAATCCTTTCCCGTAAACTTGAACACGAGGCTGTAATTGTTTATGACGGTCTTTTGCGCAACCTTATGCACGAGCGGATACGTCTTTTCGAGCCATGCGTGATAGTCCAAAAACGGCTTGTCTATGCCCTCGAATTCGCCAACCATCGACACGGTGGGGATTTGAACGGCTTCGGAAAGGTGTTTTGCGATAAGGTTCTTGTCGAAATCTCTCGCCTTATACTCGCCGACATCTACTTCTTTGGGCTTGCACAAGAGCGTGCGGATTATCATCGTCGTCAAAAGCATAACGATTTACCTCTCATTTGTGATACGGATATTATAATATCGATTCCTTACATTTGCAAGGTTTATCTGCCGATTTACACTACAATTGTTGCAAATTTTGTCATCGTTATCGTTTCGCGACATCGACAATAAACGGCTCACAAACCGACGAGGATAAAACGAGGCATCATTATATGCCGCTTGCTCCTTTGCGTATTTCTGACAGAAGGCATAATTCCCCCTGCCTTTATTTTTTACGGGTGTTGCGCTTGAAAGTATACTTCCCTTTTCCAACTTGTCATGCAAATCTTGGTGTCCGTTAAATAATTTTTTGTAAATATTTTTTCTACAGCATTTACATTTTTACTTATGCTTAAATGAACATAGTCATATAATGCGGTATGGTCAATTTGTTATCATTCATGCCGACATTTCCGTCAATAATTTTGTAAGCAATAGACGGCTTATACGCTACTATAAATCTGTTCAGTGATTTTGTTGCTGTATTTCCTGCTTTCACTTCCACGGGAATCACTTCCCCGTTTTTTTCCACCAAAAATTCCAGCTCATTTGAATCATCGGGTTTATAATAAAAAAGAGCATACCCGTTTTTAACCAATGTTTCGGCAATAATATTCTCATAAATACCGCCTTTTGCATTTCCCTTTATTGTATTTTCAAGGATTGCTCTTTTTGTTTCAAAGCCATACATTGCACACAACAACCCAGTATCATTTATATACAACTTAAACTGATTTTCATCTGCGTTCGCCATTAATGGCAAGTATGGTTCATGAATGTTATAACACGGATTGACAATGTTTGAATCTTTCAACCACTGTACGCTTCCACCATATTTTTTGCTTGTTTGTCCTTTTTCTACGGTTGCATATTGGAACTTCGTTATCTCTTTTGCAAGTTGTTTTGGAACTGCATCGTAGCATTTGCGCACCTTAACTTTTTCTGCACCCTTTGCGTGCTTTGAGATATCAAAACGATAGTTTTCAAGTATCCTGTTCTGTATGTCCGTAACTCTTGTGAAATCGTGATTTTCAACATAATCTGCCACAACCTCGGGCATCCCGCCAACCACCATATACTCGCGAAATAGCGTTTCATATTTTTCATTAAGTACCGATGGCACTTTTTCTCGCCTATCAAAAAGCTCTTTCAAATATGAAACGCCATTTTCATATCCTTCCGCCCAAAGAAACTCTTCAAAATCAAGCGAATACATTGTCAAAAATGTTTCGTATCCTGTCGGAACCGATTCCGGTTCTTCAGTATTTTCATCCGCATCTTCACCATAAGTTAAGCCAAGCAAACTACCGGATGTAATAACATCGAATTGTCCGTCCTCTGCCAAAAATTTCAATGCGGTTCTCGCATTGCCACACGCCTGAATCTCATCCAAAAATATCAATGTATTACCTTTAATAAGGCGCACGCCGTTTATCACGGCGGTCATTCTTTTATAAATAGATTCGGCATCTAATGTGCCATCAAAAATTAGTTTCAAATCTTGATTTTTAATAAAATTAATTTCAACGAAACTCTTATATTCTTTTTTTCCGAACTCTCTAATAAGATAGGTTTTCCCAACCTGTCTTGCCCCCTTAACCATCAAGCAATTATTCTTATGCGTACCCTTCCATTCCAACAACTTTTGATATGCTTTTCTTTTTAACATAATGTTCCTCGAAGATATATTCTTTACTGGTATTATATTTTCTTTTCACCACATTGTCAATATCAAAAGGAATAAAAAATGATATTATTTTTGTCGAAAAAGGAATAAAATCAGATATTCAAATACCAAAATAAAGAACACTTTCGCATATTCTTTTTACTGTTTCATTCGTCGTTTTGCGTTTCTTTACACGAAAAGCGGTTGCCTTTCGGTAACCGCTTTCATCTGTTGTTTGTTTACATCTTCCCTAAAATTACTTCCTCGGGTTCTTGATGTTTGCTTGTGCTGCTGCAAGGCGCGCAATGGGTACGCGGAAGGGTGAGCAAGACACATAGTCAAGTCCGATTTCGTGGCAGAATTCGATGGAAGAAGGATCGCCGCCGTGTTCGCCGCAGATTCCGCAATGCAAATGATTGTTTGCGCCTCTGCCGAGCGTGACTGCCATCTTCATGAGTTTGCCGACACCGACCGTGTCAAGACGTGCGAACGGATCGGATTCGTAAATCTTTGCTTGATAGTAACTGGGCAAGAACTTGCCTGCGTCGTCACGGCTGAAACCGAACGTCATTTGAGTGAGGTCGTTGGTGCCGAAACAGAAGAAGTCAGCCTCGGTTGCGATTTCGTCCGCTGTGAGAGCCGCTCTTGGGATTTCGATCATCGTGCCGACTTCATATTTGAGGTCAACGCCGCTTTCTTTGATGACTGCGTCTGCGGTTTCGACAACCGTCTTCTTGCAGAACTTCAATTCTTTGACTTCGCCGACGAGCGGAATCATAATTTCGGGCATAACCTTCCAATCGGGATGACGTTTTTGGACGTTGATAGCCGCTTTGATGACCGCTTTGGTTTGCATAACGGCGATTTCGGGATAAGTGACTGCCAAACGGCAACCTCTGTGACCCATCATCGGGTTGAACTCATGCAAACTGTCGCAAAGGATCTTGATTTCGGAAACGGATTTGCCTTTTGCTTTTGCAAGCAATTCGATGTCTTTCTCTTCGGTGGGAACGAACTCGTGAAGCGGCGGATCCAAGAAACGGATGGTGACAGGCATACCTTTGAGGGCTTCCATAAGACCTTCGAAGTCTGCTTGTTGCATCGGCTCGATTGCGTCGAGTGCTTTGACGCGCTCTTCGACGGTTTCGGAGCAAATCATTTCGCGGAATTTGTCGATTCTGCCCGGACCGAAGAACATATGTTCGGTACGAACGAGGCCGATACCTTGTGCGCCGAGTTCAGCCGCTCTTTGTGCGTCTGCGGGGGTATCCGCGTTGGTGCGAACGCCGAGCGCTTTATATTTGTCGGCGAGTTTCATAATTCTTCCGAAGTAGCCGCTGTTGGGGTCTGCGGGAACGGTCTTGATAATCGTATCGTAGATGTTGCCCGTAGAACCATCGAGGGAAAGACCGTCGCCTTCGCGGAACGTCTTGCCTGCGAGTTCGAAGTATTTCTCTTCTTCGTGCATTTTGATGTCGCCGCAACCGGATACGCAGCAAGTGCCCATACCGCGAGCAACGACCGCTGCGTGAGAGGTTTGACCGCCGCGAACGGTGAGGATGCCTTGCGCATATTTCATACCTTCGATGTCTTCGGGTGAAGTTTCGAGTCTGACGAGGACGACCTTCTTGCCTGCCTTGCCTTCTTTCACTGCGTCCTCGGCTGTGAAGACGATAGTGCCTGCCGCTGCGCCCGGAGATGCCGCAATGCCCTTGCCGACAACGTTTGCCTTGTCCGCTTCTTTGAGTGCTTTTGCGTCGAATTGCGGGTGGAGCAACATATCGAGAGTCTTTGCGTCGATTTGCAAAAGTGCTTCTTGTTCGGTGATCATACCCTCGTCGATGAGGTCGCAAGCAATGCGGATTGCCGCCGCTGCGGTACGCTTACCGTTTCTGGTTTGAAGCATATAGAGTTTCTTTTGCTGAATGGTGAATTCCATGTCCTGCATATCTCTGTAGTGGTTTTCCAAAATCTTGCAAACTTCTTGGAATTGTGCGTAGACTTCGGGAAGAACTTCTGCCATTTGAGAGATAGGCATCGGGGTGCGGACGCCTGCGACGACGTCTTCGCCTTGTGCGTTCATAAGGAATTCGCCCATAAGACCGGGTTCGCCTGTTGCGGGGTTACGCGTGAATGCGACACCGGTGCCGCAATCGTCGCCCATGTTGCCGAACGCCATCATTTGCACGTTGACTGCGGTACCCCAACTGTACGGGATGTCGTGGTCCATACGATAGATGTTTGCGCGCGGATTGTCCCAAGAGCGGAAGACCGCTTTGATAGCCTCGAAGAGTTGTTCTTTCGGGTCTGACGGGAAGGGTTTGCCGATCTTTGCTTGATACTCTGCTTTGAATTTGCCTGCGAGTTCTTTGAGGTCGTCTGCGGTGAGCTCGACGTCATAGGTAACGCCTTTTCTTTCTTTGAGTTCGTCGATGAGAGCCTCGAAGTATTTCTTGCCGACTTCCATAACGACGTCGGAGAACATTTGAATGAAACGTCTGTAACAGTCCCAAGCCCATCTGGGGTTGCCTGATTTCTTTGCCAAAACTTCCACAACGTCGTCGTTGAGACCGAGGTTGAGGATTGTGTCCATCATACCGGGCATAGACGCTCTTGCGCCCGAGCGAACGGAAACGAGAAGGGGATTTTCTTTATCGCCGAATTTCATACCCGCTTGTTTTTCGAGTTTGGCGATGTTTTCCATAATTTCCGCTTTGATGTCGTCGTTGATTTGCTTGCCGTCCTCATAGTATTGAGTGCATGCTTCTGTCGTGATGGTGAAACCGTAAGGAACAGGAAGACCGATATTTGTCATTTCTGCCAAGTTTGCGCCTTTGCCGCCGAGAAGTTCACGCATTTTTGCATTGCCTTCGGCAAACTGATAAACGTATTTTTTGCCCATTTAGAATTCCTCCTAAAAGATTTCTTAATATAGTCATAAAGTATAATAACAAAATTTTTTTGCGTATGCAAGAAAAAACGCAACATAATTAAACAAATCTCTTATTTATTCGATTCGACAGAATTTTTTAAGAATTTTGTTTCGAATCGACAAAATGACTTGCGCCCGCCGTTTTTTTTTGCTAAACTCTGTTTGTTAATTTTTTTAGAGGTGCAATATTTATGGACGCTGACCCTCGAAGTAGTCAACATCTCAGCTGAATACGCACACGTTTTAGGTTATCCTGCGTGGCGCGTATCGATATGCCCATGGGAGGATAAAATGATCCAGGTCTACAAAAAAGTCAACAAATCCGTCATCGAAGTCGACCCCGAACTCATCGTCGAGGGCTATGACTTTACCGAGCAATGGATTCATATGTCAAACCCCACCGACAAGGAAATCGAGTTGGTGTGTTCGTCGTGCCGAATTCCCGAGGACTATGTCAAAGCGGCGTTGGACTCCGAAGAGCGCGCTCACTGCGAAAAAGAGGACGGCATACTTATGGCAGTCACCGACATTCCTATCACGGAGGAAGACGACGACCGCTACACCTACGCCACTCTGCCTTTCGGCTGCATCTCGACGGAAAGCACGATTGTGACGGTTTGCTTGAACGAAACGTCCATAATCAACGACCTTATGGCAGGACGTTACGTCAAGGACTTCAATATCCACAAACGCACTCGTTTCGTGCTTCAACTGCAATACGTCATAGCAAAGAAGTATTTGCAATACCTCAAACAAATCGACAGAGCAAGCCAACGCGTTCAGGCGGAACTGGAAAAGGCGATGAAAAACGAGGGGCTTATCGAAATGCTTTCGCTTGAAAAGTCGCTCGTATACTTCTCCACTTCCCTTCGTGCAAACACCGCCGTTCTCGACAAATTCCCGCGCCTTGTGAAATTCTTTGAGGAAGACGACGATTTGTGGGACGACGTTCTTATCGAAAACAGACAGGCAATCGAGATGTCAAACATCTACCGCGACATTTTGAGCGGAACGATGGACACCTATGCGTCAATAATCTCCAACAACCTCAACGTCGTTATGAAGACGCTCACCGTTCTCACGCTTTTGGTTGACACCCCTGCAATGATAGCGGCGCTTTGGGGTATGAACACCGGCGTTCCCTTCGAGGGCAAGTTGTGGGGATTTTGGGTTGTCGTGGGTATAAACGTGCTTATCTGCATTGCGCTCATCGTGGTGTTTATCAAGAAAAAGATGCTCAAATGATTTTGATAAGCAAACCGAGAAATTCGTTTGGTTAGATAGCCGAAAATCACAATTAGATACTTAAAAAACAAAAATTCTACAACATATTAAAAACGGAAGCAAATCGCTTCCGTTTTCCGTTGCTTATTATTTTCAAATTGGTCAAAACCGATATTCTATCAGCCTTGAATGAGGGATTTCATAACTTTTGCCATACATTGAATGACAATCTTCTTTTCTGCCGGCACGTCCTTGTACTTGTTGTACGTCGAAAGCAACAGCGTTGCGATGTTCATCTTCATTTGCTTGGACATATTTTGAGAAAGCATATAGTCCACAAGGTTTGGAAGTTTGACGAGCTTTGCAGGTTTGACAATTTCGTCGTCGTCCTCGCTCGGACCATCCACAACGTAAACGACTTCTTCCTGTTGCTCCTCGGTTGCAGGTGCGGTTTCTTGCTCGCTCTCTTCGCTTTCTTCCGTTTCTTCGCTCTCGTCGGAATCCTCGACTTCTTCGAGGGGTTCTTCGGCGGTTTCTTGCGCCTTGGGCTCCTCGACGGCTTCTTCGAGAATCGGCGCGGCATTTTCGGCTTCTTCCCCGACTTCTTCTACGCTCTGTTGCGGCTCTTGTGCGGATTGAACGGGCTCGTCATCGTCGACAGGCTCTGCGACAAGGTCGTCGCCCTGTTCCTGTTTCAAAATGTAGGCGATTGCCTCATACTCTTTGGGAAGCGCGTCGTCGTCCTCGCCGACGGATTGAGCGACGGTGTTGTCGTCATCGTCGTCGATGAGTTCGCTTTCAAAAAAGATTTTGTCATCCGGCTCTTGTGCCTGCTCTACTGTCGGAACTTGTTGTTTTTCAAGTTCTTGCTTTTGCAAGCGCAATTCTTCTTCGCGGCGTTCTGCTTCGAGTTTTTTCTTCTTTCCAAACATCTTTACAATCCTCGCAATGTTTTTTATTTTGCGTCGGCTCCCCGACTATATTTTTGTTTTTATTTTTCTTCTTGCAAATCGCGCATAACTTTTCCAAGACAAGATACGACGATTTTTCGATCTTCTTTGCTGTCCTTAAACTTATTGTATGTGCCTATAAGCATAGTTGCAATTTGGATTTTCATTTGCTTGGGCATATTTTTTGACAGCATATAATCTACGAGATTGGGAAGTTTGACGAGTTTTGCAGGCTTTGCGTTTTCTTCCTCGTCCTCTTCGTCTACGACGTAAACCACCTCGGGTTCTTCATCCTCTTCCGCCTCTTCGACTTCTTCGGATTCAACTTCTTCGGATTCGTCCGCTTCCTCGGATTCGTCCGCTTTTTCGTCGTCGGTTTCTGCAGATTCTGCCTCGTCCGATTCCGCATTGTCTTCTGCTTCCTCGTCATTCGCCTCTTCGACCGATTCTTCGGCAGATTCTTCGGGAGATTCTTCGGCAGATTCTTCGACGTTTTCCTGTTCGTCTGCAGTTTCTTCTTCGACGGCTTGTTGCTCGTCGCTCTCTTCTATTTCTTCCTCTTGAGCGTCGGTGTCTTCCGATTCGGTATATTCTACGTTTTCTACGTTTTCTACGCTCTCTTCCCCGTCGGAGTTTTGCGTTTCGTCAACCGTTTCGGGTTGTTCGTTTTCCTGCTCCTCTACGCTTTGTTCCGCCACGCCCTCTTGAGTATCGTCGACAAGCGTTTCGTCCGCACTCTCGATTTCGAGTTCGTTTTCATCGGATTCCTCTTGCGCTTTTTCCTCGAGTTCCTCTTCCTTCTCTTGCAAGAGTTCGTCAAGATTCTCCTGCTCTTCGACTTGTTCGTCGGAGCCATCTATTGCGTCTTCGGTTTCTTGGAATTCCTCGTTTGCTGTTTCTTCGAGTTGTTCCTCTTGCTCCTGCAAGAGTTCGTCTATATGGCATTGCTCGTCGTCGGATTCGACATCGCCGTCCTGCGCATTTTCTTCTTGCGTTTCATCTTGTGCGGAAACAATCTCGTCGATATTCTCTTGTTCATCCTCGTCTTCGAGTTCGCTTTGCTCTTGCATCTTCTGCTCGATAAGCGCTTCGATAGGCGTTTGCTCGTCGTCGTCTTCCACGACTTTTGCCGTGTTGCGAGCGATGATTTCTTCAACAAGGGAATTGAGTTCCTGAAGCGGCGAAGAATCGGTTGCGAAATTGCTGTCTATCTGCAAATTGACTTTTGCGTCCAAGTCCTCTTGCATGGCCTCGAAGGTCTCGAAGCATCTTTGATTTTGTTTGCGCGCGAGAATGACAAGCACGAGACACATCACGCCGATGAGCGCAAGCGCGGCAAGATGAACGACTCCCATTTTTGCTGCAGGCAAAACGCCGTAGCCCCAGAATGCAAAAAACGCAAGCAACACGAGAGATATGCCGATAAACACGCCCGAACGAACGTCCTTGTTCTTTTTGACGAATTTGTCGTACACCGCACTGTCGCTGACGATGTCGCTGGGATAGCCGAAACGCACGCCGAGATATTGCACCCAAGCGTCACGCAAAGGTTGCGGCGTGTTTTTGGAAAAACAATGCGCCGTAAAATCGCTCACGTTGTCGTCGTCGACGACATCCACGTTTGAAAGATACTTTCTGATTTTTCTTGCCGAAACGAAAAGTTTGCGAGCGCGAGAACCGAGCAAGGTAAACGCAATGACGATTCCCAAGCCGAAAATCACCGCCAAAACGACGATGAAAAACAAATTCGTATCGACTGCGGGGAGTTTTTGCGACACGTCCGCAAGCCATTGAAACACCTTTTCAAAAAAGTCCACGAATCCTCCGCGCACGCAACAAGGTGCACCCGTAAGTTTCAAATATCTATATAATTATACATAGCGCGCAAAGAAAAATCAAGGATTATTTCAAACAAATGCACAATTTTTTGTTTGAAGCAACCCTCGATTCGCCAAGTGGTTGTTTTTGCGTTTTGATTCTATGCCGCTTGCGTTTTGCGGTTTTACAGTTTTACGGTCTTTCCGGTTGCGAACGAATACAACGCTATTTCGTCGACTTTTGCATTAATCGCGCTTTCAACCGCCGATTTATATAGATAAAGTTGCTTTTTATACTTTTCGAGCGTTTTTTCGTCTTTGAGCGATGATGTCTTGAAATCGACTATAATCTTCTTTTCGTCGTCGATAAACAAGTCTATCACGCCTTGCACGAGCACTCTGTCGTCCGACGTGAAATCGTCGCTTATATCTCTCGCCTTTTTGTACATCATAAAGGATTGCTCTCTATGGCACTTCCCTTTCTTTTCCGCTTCGAGCGCAATTTTCATAATGTCGCTTTCAAGGCACCTTGCGATGTCTTGCGGATTTACCGATTCTCTTTCCTCTTCGGTGAGGATATTGCGGTTTACAAGTTCGTTCATCTGCTTTTCGACATCCTCCGCTCCCCTTGTCGAATAGTCGATATACTGCATAACTTTGTGGTACGCAGTGCCTCGTTTTGCCGCCTCTTCGAACACCTCTACCGCATCGTCGTCCTTGCTGTCGAGAGCGGAAACGCTGTACTTCATAGCAAGCGACGTGGCTTGCTTATGCGGATATTCGAACGCTTGCGCACTGAGCGCTGCGTTTACGATATCCTCGTCGGGAACGAGTTGGAACGTGTCGGGTTGCGCCTTTTCAACATCGTTCTCGTCCGCATAGTGACGGAAAGGCACGCACTTGACCGTGCCGTCGAAAACTGCGGAAGATATGAAATCCAAATCGCACCCCGCGCCGCCGAATTTTGCCGTAACGCCGAAGCCCGCGCTCTTGGATTCGCTCACGGTGGCGGTGACGTACATCAATTGTTTCGCGCGCGTGAGAGCGACGTAAAACAGCCTTATTTCCTCTTTGAGTTGGTTGTCCTTTATGCACTTTGCAACCGCGATTTTGGACAGCGTTACGGAATTTTTGGTCTTTTGATCGAAGTCGAAAGCGTTCATTCCCACAAGTCCCTTGTTGTTTCCCTTGTCGCCGCCGAGACCTTTGCCCGTGAGGATGAGGTCGCCCGAGCCTGCCTCGTAATTGAATCCGAACGCCGTATCCGCAACGAAAACGATTGGATTTTCAAGCCCTTTGTAGCCGTGGAAAGTGGAAATAACCACTCTGTCGCCCCCCGTTGCGCCTCTCTCGCCGCCGTCGCCCTCGCAGTAGTTTTGCAAAAATTTACCAAGCGATTCATCTTCGTCGGGGCTTTCGACAAACGCTTTGAGACCGTATGCGTCGCCCTCGCCCGAGCGCATGAGATACGCGTCGTAACAATAGTCGCCCACGATTGTGCGCATAAGTTCTTTTACGCTCCGATAACTCGCTTTGAGCCTGTACGCCTCGATAGTGTCAAGAGTTGCTTTTGCCTTTGCTTTGAGCAAGCGATACGCGCCTTCGTTCGCCGCATAATCGTCGTCGTTTGCCGCATAATCGTCGTCGTTTGCAATCGCCAAAAACTTGTCGTACAGGCAATCGCCGTCAACCGACGCAACGCACGCCAACTCGCTCTCGTCGTAGCCGCCGAAAAAGGACAGCAGATACCCTGCAAGCGGCATATCCTGTCGAGGATTGTCCAAAACACGCAAGAACGCAATCAATTCTCTTTCGGGAAGAGACGCGGATTTGCCGAACGCTCCCTCGTTGACGGGTATGCCGCGCGATTTGAGGGTTTGCACGATTTCCTTTGCGCCCGTCGAGCGCGAGCGGAAAAGCACGGCTATGTCGCCGTAACCTATATACTTTCCGTCGCCTTTGGCTTTGCCGACGAGTTTTTTTATTTCGTTTGCAATGAAGTTGCCCTCTTGCGCACTGCCGCCCTCGTCGTCGCCGCACGCTTTTTCTATGTCGTAAAGTCCGGTCGAAATCTGCGCTTCTTCCTTTTGTTTTACGAACAAATGCACCTGAACGTACCCTTCGGGATTTACGCCTTCGAGGCGCACGGGCGGCACGTCTTTAAGCTCGAATCTCGCGTCCTTTTTGTAGTTTACGTCCGCGCTGTCCTCCGTCATCGCGCTGTCGAAAACGCCGTTGACAAAATCGAGTATGCCGTACGCGCTTCTGAAGTTGCGATTGAAAAATATGTTCGTACCCTCTTTTGCACTCGTTCCGTAAGCGTTTTGTCGGGATATGAAAATCGCGGGGTCGGCAAGACGGAAGCCGTATATGCTCTGTTTTACGTCGCCCACCATAAAGCACTCGCCCTTGACGAGTTTGCGGATAATCGCTTCTTGCGTGGGGTTTACGTCCTGATACTCGTCGACGAACACCGCGTCGAAGTCCTCGCCCGACGCACCGCCGCCGTTTAGCAAATCGAGAGCCTTGTGCTGCAAATCCTCGAAAGACAACACGTTATCTTCTTTTTTGAGATTGTCGAGAACTTCCGCGAAATTCTTTGCGACTTCGAGCAACTTTTTGACGTATTTCGCGTTCTGCTCGTGCGCTTGTTTTAATGCGTCCCCTCTTTGGGCAATCTCTTTCATCTCGTCTACAACGTCGCTCAACTGTTTGAGGTAGTCCTTTGCATATGAAGTGACTAGTTTTTCCTCCTCGCTCGCTTTGGAACTTATCGCCGCGCGCGGTTTTTCGTACTTGGTTGCCAACGCGCACATAGCGAGCAATTTGTTTTCTCTTTCGATTTCGGCGCAGAACGCCGTCGCAACCGCAAGGCTTTGAACGTACTTCGAAGCGGGTGCAATCGTTTCCAGCCGCGCCTTGACTTGCGAAAGCGCGTCGTTTGCCTTTGCGAAAAAGGATTTATAGTAGTTTTGCAATATCTCGAAAAACTTGCTTTTGTCGTAGGAATCGTAGCACTCTGAAACGCACCTTTCGAATTCGTCCTTATCGGGCTGTATCTCGATGAGATTGTAAAACTTTATGAGGTTGCTTTTGAGGTTTTCCTCTTTTCTAGATTGCGAGAAGATGTCGGCAAGTTCGCAAAAAGTTTCGTCGCCGTCTGCGGTATACTTTGCGATAACCTCGTCGAGAGCCTTGTTCATATACGAAGCGTGCCTCGTTTCGTCAAGCACCTCGAACGTCGGGGATATGCCGAGTTTGTCGAAGTTTTCTCTTATCAGCGACTGGCAAAACGCGTGTATTGTGCAGATATGGCAAAACGGCAACTCGTCGATTTCCTGTCTGAATCTGTCGCGCTTTTCTCCGCTCGAGGCGCAAGCCGCCTTGAAAAGTTCTTGATGCAGTCTTTCCTTCAATTCGTCTGCGGCGGCGTTGTTGTAGACAAGCACGAGCAGATTTTTCAAAGACGCGCCCTCGGACAGCATAACGATTATGCGCTTGACCATAGTGGACGTTTTTCCCGAACCTGCGGAAGCGGAAACGAGGATACGTCCCTTTTCGAGCACGGCTTTTTTCTGATCGTCGGTGAGAAGAATATTGCCCTTTTCGTCGCGCAGAATTTCAAGCCTTTCCTCTGCGTTTTTGCTAAGCGTTACAACGGTATTTTTACTCATTTTTTCCATCCGTATCGAAACTTTCAAGCCCTTTCACTTTGGGCGTTTTCCTTTCGTTTGCGCCCTTATACGCGCAAATCGCGGCAAAGTCGCACTTCTTGCATTTGTCTTTTAGGGGCGAGGGTTTTATATATCCGTCCGCAATCTTGCTTGCGCCCTCGCCTGCGATTGCCACGGCGTAATCGCCAAGTTTGTCGAATCCCTCTTTCGAGAGGTGTATTTCGGGGTTGAGATTCTCGCCCTTTCTGTCCGTTTTGTACGGCACGATAGCGCAATCGGGGTTTGAAGTTGCCATTTCGTCGATTAAACCCAGTGTTTCGCGACTGTCGCACGCTTGCCCCTTGTATTTGTAGCGGTTGCCGCTCTCGTCGGTGAAACTCGAAAATACAGGGAAATAGAACACGCCGCACGGCGTTGCGTCAAGGCTTTTCTCCACCGCTCGCATATAAATGTAAAGTTGGATTTTTTGTCCGCAGTACAACTCTTTGAGAGTCAAATCCGCGCTCTTGTAGGTCTTGTAGTCGATGATGATAAACTTGTCGCCCAGTTTGTCCACTCTGTCGATAGTGCCTTTGAGTTCGACTTTCTTTCCGCCGAATTCGAGGGACATCGGCTCTATCTTTCCTTCCCCTATTTTCGCTTCGAGCAAAAACGGTCTGAACGCCGAGCGTTTCTGCACCTTGAACAAGTCCTTGCAAAGCGTTGCGCCCTCTTCTTTTAGGCGAGCGAGGATTCTGCCTGTGTCCGCCTTTTCGAGAAGCACTTCGAAGTTATTCTCTTTTATCGCGCGTTCGAAATACTCATAGGCTTTTCCCTTTGCCTCGTCCTCGTCTTTTACGTTGCCGTCGCGCACGTCGCCGAAAAACTTTTCAAGCACGAAGTGCAAAATCGTTCCGTTTTCCGTACCCTCGAACGTGCCGTCTTTTCGCTTGCGTAAGGACAAAATATAGTTGAAATAATGCGCGTACGGACAACCGAAAAAGGTTTCGAGTCTGCTGACGCTCGTGCGCCCCGCAAAATAGGATTTTTCGGGCAGAGCGATTTTCACCGGCGCTACGAACGACTTGTTTATAAGTTTTTGCTCGTCCTCGTCAAGGAGGGAAAACGCCGCGCCGTACACGCCTATGTCGTTTGCGTCGCAACGTCCGCTCACTCCGTTTTTAAGCACCTCGTTGAAGCATCCTTTTTTCGTTGACAGCGCAAGCGCGGCTTTTTGCAAATCTTTTCCGTCGAGAGTTGTGTAATGCTCGAAATCTATTCTTTCTATTTCGAGCGGTTTGCCGTTTTCGGCAAGCATATTTTGGAGTTCGAACACGACGGTAGACGGTCTTAGCGCGCCGCCGTCGCCGCTGTCGGGATAACTCACCACAAGTCTGCCCTGCGGTTTTTTCATAAGGTCGCAAACGGCGTACATACCGTCGAGTGCCTTTTGTCTTTCGCAAGGCGTAATCTCTACGCCGAGCGCAAAGAGCGTCTGCTCGTCCTTGTCTGTAAGCACCACACCGCCGCCGCTTTGCGAGGGTAGTTTGCCGCTGTTTGCGCCAAGAACGTATATGTCGCCGTTCCCCGAAAATCTCGACTCGCCGTCGCCTATGAACACGCAATCGAGATAGGTCGGCACGAGCGCGATTTTCAATGTCTTTATCATGGACTTGAACACGCTTTCGAATTTGTTTATATCCGCTTGCTCGTCAAGCACTTCCTCTATCTCGTCGAGCACTGCTTCGAGTTTTGAATTGACTTGCTCTGCACACTTTCTGAAATACTCGCTTTGGCTTGCGATTTTATCGACGTACTTTAGATAGCACGGTTCGATTTTTTCAAGCAACTCTCTCGTCGATTCGACAAACGCCTTTATATCCTTGTTTTCCTTAATGCGTTCGGGCGCAAGTATATTCACGACCTCTTTGCGCACCGCCTCGGGAATGACGTTTTCCACGGTATTGTCCAAAATATCGACTTTATCGTCTATATTCGCATATATAAAGCCGCTTTTTTGCTCTTTTGCATTAAATACCTTTCTTTCCTCGTGCTTTTTGAAGCAGTCGTCCGTCGAGGTCGGCACAAAGCGCACGTTGTATTTCAGGCAGTAGTTTTCAAACAGATACGCGCCCTCTTCGCCGTATTGCGAATGGATTGCAAACAGTGGATTTTTTACAAAATCGCGCACCTCGCCGAGCCTGAAATCCGTGCGATAACAGGCGATTGCCTGCAATATGAATCTCGCTTTCGCTTGCTCGGAAAGCAACTCTTTTTTGTCTATAAAGTACGGTATTTCATAGCGTGCAAACGTGGATTTTATCTCTTGTCCGTATGCGTCCAAATCGCTTGCGTACACCTCGAAATCTTTGTATCGTCTGCCCTCTCTCACGCCCTTTGCCACGTCGAGAGCAAGGCGCATAACCTCGTCGCTTCTATCCTTTGCCGAACGCAACGTGACTTTGCCGTTATTCTCGGCTTTTTCGTCCGCACTCGTAGATATATAGGAAAACAGTTTTTTTGAAATCGCGTCAACCGAATCGGGTAGGCTTTCGTCGTTTCTTTCAATCTGCACTCTGCCCTCGCAAAGTGAGGCGAGTTTCTTTGCCACTCGGTCGGGATATATGCGCTTGTTGGGGTTGGAATATCCGCTCGTTATGCCGACGCTCAGCGACAGCGCGTTGTTTGCGATGCTCTTTATGATTTCGAGTTCGGGCGCGGAAAAATCGTATATGTCGGTGATGTAAAAGTTGGTCGAAGCAATCGCGCTCGGATTGTTTTTCAAAAACTCGGCGAGAGCATAAAGCCTCGTCGACGAATCGCTGTGCTTGCCTTCGAGCGCGGCAAGGTAGCCGTCGTATATGAGCGCAAGGTCCTTGGCTTTCATTTGGAGAGACACATTCGCCCTTTTCGAGGATTCGAGCAAGTCTTTTGAGGATATGCCGCTGTTTCTTATGGCGGTAAGCGCGGCGTAAAGTTCGCTTGCAAATCCCTCTTTGAGTGCGACTTTATGATAATAGCAAAGTTTGTCGCGATTGTCGGCGATAACCTTGCCTATCAGCATAACCGACCCTTCGGGCGTAAGGCACTTTTTGATGTCGTTGCCGATAAGTTTGCTCGCAAGCCTCGTAAACGACATAACCTCTATGCCGAACGTGCTTTCGATGCCCAATGCCGAAATAAGCCCCCTTTCCACCGAAGCGGTGAATCTGTCGGGCGCGATGACTATGTTTTTTGAAGTTCCGCCCATATTTTTGCCCAAAATCTCGACCACGCCGAGATATGCGCCTTTGGACGTGTTTGAAACGATAATTTTCATAACTTTAGTATATCACGTTTGATGTACCGTTTCAATCCCATAGGTTAAACAAATAAAAATTAACAATTTTTATTTGTTTCAAGCGGATTCTTTCTTTAACTTATTAAAAACACGGCGTTTTTTATTGCGAGAATATATTTTTATGCTATAATAAACACATTATGAAAAAAGTTATTCTCTCAATATCCGTAATGCTTATCGCACTCATTGCATGCCTCTCTATGACGGCTTGCAACAACACCGCGACAACGCAAGGACAGTTGCGCAACATTTTGAGCGACCACAACAACGAAACGTTCGTGTACGACGTTTTTGCAAAAGACTCGGGCGGCAGCAAAGTCGAGGGCTATGACGGGACGTACACCGTGACGCTCAAAGCGTACTCGGACGGCTCGTCGATTTCGGACTTCGGCTCGGCGGACACCAAACTCGAAAATCTTGCAGCAGGCGTTTTGGTCAAGGGTCTGCTCACCGTCGGCACTCAAACCTACGACACGGGTTGCTACTTCACCCTCATCAACGGTTCGAGTTATATGGTGCCGGCATACTCGTACAGAGTGCAAAAAGACGGCGAAAAGGAAACTTTGCGCGTGTTCGGCTCGTACAACGGCAAGAAATATTCCTACACCCGCACCGTAAACGGCGAAAAGAGCGAGGGGACTATCGAGGCAGACAGTACAGTCTATTACGACAACAACGAATTCCACCAAGCGTTGCGTACAATCACCACTTTCAGCGATTCCCTTTCCTTCGGATTTTCCGTGCCTTTGGTTTCGGCAACCGAAGCGAGCGCAGTCAGCCTCACTGCAAAAGTGAACGGAAAGGCAAAAGTCCAAACCGCTTTCACCGCGTCCGACGAGCAGTACTCGGCGGAAGGTATAGAATGCTACAAAACAAACGTTTCTCGCGCAACCCAAGTCGCAGGAATTTCGCAAACTCTCTATTATGCGACAGGCGACGTTCTCATCAACGGCTGGGGCATGAAACACGTTCTCGTCAAAATCGAGGAACCGTTCAAAAAAGACGGCAAAACGTTCTATATGAACTACGAACTCAAAACCGCAGAACTTGTTTGATTTCGTTTATACATTCGAATCGATGAAAAAAGCACACCGCAAAGTGTGCTTTTTTGATGCTTTTTCTGCGTTTTTTGAGTTAAATCAACTCAAAAACAAACTCCGTTTGTCGCAATAATCCGATAGGTCAAAACACCACAACCAAGAGCATTTTGAAGCGTTCTTCGCCGTACACGGCGTGCGGATGTCCTGCCGGCATAACGATGCTTTCTCCCTCTTTCAAGATGTATTCCTTGCCGTCAATGGTTATTCTTCCCACGCCGTCCAAGCATGTCACAAAAGCGTCGCCGCCCGACTTGTGCGCACTTATTTCCTCGCCCTTATCGAAGGAAAACAGCGTAATCGAAACCGCATTGTTTTGCGCAAGCGTTTTGCTCACAACCTGCCCCTCTTGATAGGACACTTGCTCTTTTAGAGTAAGCACTTCGGCTTTCGATATATTTTTCATTCTTGTAAACATAAATCACCTCTGAAGTTTGTTTTATACTTTTTATGCCTCGCAACAAAATCGTTTACCGCAAGGCGCAAATTATACTCTCAATACAAATATGTATACTTCGCCCTGTAATGCTCGTACATTTTCTCGCGCATTTCGTCTTCGGAACTGCCGACGGAAAGAATTTTGCCGTATTTGGAGAGGAAATACATATCTTTGGGGACGTAGACGTAATCGAACTCGCCGTCCGCCTGCGCCTCCGCCGGCGTTTTGTAGCGTTTGTCGGTATTATCGCGAGCGATGTAGCACTTGTCGCCGTCGTTTTTGACAACGGCATAGTTGCGATAGATATACGCGATTTTCTCAAGCGCCTCTTCCTCGTTGTCCGCTATGTCGTAAGTCATATCGTTTTTGAGGATGATTGCGAAATTTCGATTTTCAATCGCATATTCGAAAATCTCGTCATCCTCGCCGTCGAGATAAGGCAACAGGTCTTCCCTCTCGCCGTACGTCCATTGCTGATGCATTTTTGTCATATAAATCCGCGTTTTCATAAGTTTATTATACCACGCTCGATTGCAAATTTCAAGACGAGTTATTCGTATGTTTTTGCAAACGCATAAGGAATTTGGATTAATAATTAATAATGAATAATTAATAATTAATAGTTTTGGGCGGGCTCTGCCCACACCCGCCCCCTACACTTTTGCATAAAAGAAATACCCCTCTCGGCATTGCGAGAGGGGCGTTGTAAGGAACAAAGTGACGGAATAGCGATTGTTACGCCTTGCGGCTCGTGTTCCGTCTTCGAACAACTGCATAAAACTGTGCCAAATCGATGGATAACGCGAAAGCACCCCTTGAATGACAACCCTAATTTACTAAGCGTAAATGAGTTGGCAGACAAGGGGTGCTGACAAAGTTAGGCACGATTTGGCGCAGTTTTATTTGTTGCCGTAGGCGAGTTTAAGTCGTTCCGATCCCGACAAAATAATCTTCCTTATACGGATATTCTTGGGGGTGACTTCGAGCATTTCGTCGTCGTTGAGAAACTCGATGGCTTCTTCGAGGCTGAATTTGCGAGGCGTGTTGAGGCGCAAGGCTTCGTCCGAACCTGCGGCACGCATATTTGTGACGTGTTTACGCTTGCAGACGTTGACGCGAATATCCTCGTTCTTGGGCGACATACCGACGACCATACCCTCGTAAACTTGGGTTTGCGGCTCTATGAACAAAACGCCTCTGTCCTGCGCGTTGAAAAGTCCGTATGTTGCGGCTTCACCCGTTTCGTATGCGACGAGCGAGCCTGTGAATCTGCGAGGAATGGGTCCTTTGTAGGGCGCGTAACCTGCAAAGAGTTGGTTCATAACGCCCTCGCCTTTGGTGTCCGTCAAAAACTCGTTTTTGAAGCCGAACAAGCCGCGCGCAGGCACTTTGAATTCCATACGGATACGGCTGCCTTGCGGATTCATGGTGACGAGTTCGCCCTTTCTTACGCCCATACGTTCCATAACCGAACCGACGCAATCGGTCGGCACGTCGATAAAGAGTTGTTCCATAGGCTCGCACTTCACGCCGTCGATGTCCTTGAAAATGACCTTCGGGGTGCTTACGCCAAACTCATACCCTTCTCTGCGCATGGTTTCGATGAGAATGGAAAGGTGCATTTCGCCTCTGCCGCAAACCTTGAACGTATCGGGGGTTTCGGTTTGGTACACTCTCAACGAAACGTCTTTCAAAAGTTCCTTGAACAATCTTTCGCGCAAGTGACGAGAGGTGACAAACTTGCCTTCCTTGCCGGCAAACGGGCTGTCGTTGACGCAGAAGTTCATTTCGATTGTGGGTTCGCCGATTTTGACAAACGGCACCGGTTCGATTTTTGCAGGCGAGCAAATGGTGTTGCCGATGGTGATGTTTTCTATACCGCTGAAACAAACGATGTCGCCAACCATGGCGTTTTCGACGGGAACGCGCTTGAGTCCTTCGATTTGGAAAAGGTTGACGATTTTGCTCTTGTACGGCGAAATGCCGCTGTGATAGTCGCAAACCACGACTTCCTTTGCCATATCCACCTTGCCTCTTTCGATTCTGCCTATGCCGATACGGCCGACGTATTCGTTGTAGTCGATTGCGGACACGAGAAGTTGCAATTCGCCGTTCTCGTCGCCTTCTGGTGCGGGAATATAATCGATAATGGTGTCGAAAAGCGGTTTGAGGTCTTTGCCGGGAACGTTGTAGTCGCGAGTTGCGGTGGCTTGTTTGCCGCTGCAATACAAAATGGGGCTTTGAAGTTGCTCGTCGCTCGCGTCGAGGTCGAGCAAGAGTTCGAGCACCTCGTCGCCGACTTCGGATAGTCTTGCGTCGGGTTTGTCGATTTTGTTGACTACGATGATTATTTTAAGTCCCAAAGCGAGTGCTTTTTCAACGACGAAACGCGTTTGAGGCATAGGACCTTCTTGCGCGTCGACCAAAAGCACCACGCCGTTGACCATCTTCAAAACACGTTCGACCTCGCCCGAAAAATCGGCGTGTCCCGGTGTGTCAATGATGTTGATTTTCGTGCCGTTGTAGTGGATTGACGTATTCTTTGCGAGAATCGTGATACCTCTTTCTCTTTCGAGGTCGCCCGAGTCCATAACGCAGGTTGCAACCTGTTGATTTTCTCTGAAAGTACCCGACTGTTTGAGCATACCGTCCACGAGCGTTGTTTTGCCGTGATCGACGTGGGCGATGATTGCAATGTTTCTCAAATCGTTTCTGACCATATTGAGCCTTCTTTTTCCTACGTTTCGGCGCATATTTGTGCGTCGTTTGGCGTGTTTTTTGCGCATTTTCGGGGCGTTTTCGCGCCTTTTGAAACGCTTTTTCGCACGCAAAATCGTGTATTCCTATATAAAACTTTGATATATTACCACACTTTTTATACGCTTGGCAAATCGTTGCGAAAGAAAATCCAAAAAAATATATCGCATTTCGAGCGAATTTTCTCGCTTTCAATACCTCTCAAAGCATTGCGCCGAAGTTTATTTGTGCTATAATGTGTGCGCAAGGATAAAAACATATGAAAAGTTTGACAGAACTGTACAAAATCGGACGCGGACCGTCGAGTTCGCACACTATGGGTCCCGAAAAAGCCGCAAAACTGTTTATGGAACGCAACAAGAGTGCGTATTCGTTCAAGGTTATCCTCTACGGCTCGCTGGCAAAGACGGGAAAAGGACACGGCACGGATGTCGTGCTTAAAAAAACGTTTACTAAACCCGTGGACGTCGTTTTCGACTATGAAAACGAACATCTGCCCCATCCGAACACTATGGATATGTTCGCAATTGACCTATACGGAAAGATTACGGACTCGTGGCGCGTATACAGCGTGGGCGGCGGCGCAATCGAAGTCGAGGGCGAAAGTTCGATAGACCCGCCCGAAGTCTACCCCCACCATACGTTCGAGCAAATAAGAGCGTATTGCGACGAAAACGAAATAACAATTCCAAAGTACGTCGAACGCTTCGAGGGCGCGCAGATCCGCGACTATCTTGCAACCATTTGGGAAACTATGAAAAACGCAATCAAGCAAGGCTTGAAAGCGAGCGGCGTGCTTCCCGGCGGTCTCAACACCGAACGCAGAGCAAAGATACTTTATCAGCAACGCCATATAGACGAAACGCCGCAAACGAAGGAAAATCGCCTCGTTTGCGCATACGCTTTTGCCGTCAGCGAGCAGAACGCTTCGGGCGAGATTATCGCAACCGCCCCGACCTGCGGTGCGTGCGGTATTCTTCCTGCCGTCCTCAAATACGAGCAAGACGTGCACAACTATTCGGACGATAAGATAATAGACGCGCTCTGCACGGCAGGCATAATCGGCAATATCGTCAAAACAAACGCCTCGATAAGCGGCGCGGAATGCGGATGTCAAGCGGAATGCGGAACGGCGTGTTCTATGGCGGCGGCGGCTCTTGCCGAACTTTTCGGAATGGACTTCGACCAAATCGAGTATTCAGCCGAAGTCGCAATGGAACATCATCTCGGCTTGACTTGCGACCCTGTTGCAGGACTTGTACAAATCCCGTGTATCGAGAGAAACGCGGTTGCGGCAATGCGTGCGATAAACGCCGTATCGCTTGCGAGTTTTCTCACTACTTCCCGCCAAATATCATTTGACGCGGTTGTCGAAACGATGTATCAAACCGGCAAAGACATCAACGTACGCTATCGCGAAACGTCGGGCGGCGGACTTGCCAAAAGTTACGGACACTCCCGTCTTCGCCACGCAAATCATTACAAAAAGAAATAACGAACAACCCATTTTCTATGTAAAAACCGCATTAGATATGCGGTTTTTGCATTTTCGGTGATGTGCGAATGGATTTGTAGCAAACGCAGTTTGCGTAACGCCACCCAATCTAGGTCTCATGTAACTGGCGGAAAGGATAAATGTTCCTATCTGCAAAGAAAAAAGGCTTGATAACATTTGTATCAAACCTATGCTTTTCTTATGGTGGAAAGGATTTGAACTAATCCGCACCGTGAGAATTGATGGGTGTTTTTTCAAGGTTGAAACGTAATTTGTGTCGGCGGTTTATAACGTAAAATATCTCAAAATGAATTGTTTGGTCTATGGTAATATCCAACTCTTGCATCGAGCGTTTTGCCTTATTAATTTTGATTTTGCATCGAGATGAAAAATATCCCCGACGTTCATTGTCTGAATCATCGGGGATGGCGTTTGTGTATTTGTAAAATATTTCTATTTTATCGTCATAGACGACAACTCTGTCGAGTATGTGCTGTAAATATAGTTGCGGATCGTCTTTGAACTCCGTGCGCAAGAATCGTTCTATTT
>CAVBBF010000012.1:0-32387 GCA_963593735.1 Phascolarctobacterium succinatutens | reverse complement strand
TCGCTGTTGAGGGCCGCGATTTGCCCACTGTTAAAGGACATGCGTCCATTGTCAAGCGTATTTTAATATATAATACGCAACATGTCAATATCTTATGCCAAATTTCTCGTTTTGTTGACCTCAACAAACTGTTTTATATTTGTATCGAAAGTTGGAACATGTTCGCTTTCTCATCAATTGTTTTAGATGATTGATTTGATTTACAAAAAAGAGAATCCCGATTCATTGCGAATCGGAATTCTCTTTGAAGAACTGTTGATTTTATATCTACGCATTCAGCGTAAATATCGTGTTAGGTTGTTGCTGTGGCTTCAATGCCATTGGATGCTGCTTTGCCAGCTTCAATCTGACGAACTGCTACTGTCGCGGTGCTTTCAATCGTTTTGAGATCTGCAACCGTCACGCTATTTGAGGAAACTGTTCCTGCGTTTTTCCAATCGCCGTCACCAACTTTGTATTGAACAGTTGCGCCTGATGTATAACCTGTCAGAGTGAAGGTCGTTCCGCTGGTGGCATCAACTTTGTATGTTGCAGCCGTCAACTTTGCGGATGCAGTCTGTGTCACGGTAATTGCTTCACTCGGGAGTTTGCCTTTTACAGTTTGACGTACTTTAACTTTTGTCCAATCCTCAGGCAATGTCGTCATAGTGAATGCGTTGTCAGTAATATTTGCAGTGCTCCAAGTTGTGCCGTTATCGACAGAGTATTCAACAGTTGCGCCTGAAGTGATGCCTGCCAATGTCACTTTTGCTTGGTCAAAGTCTTGTGCGGACGTGGACTTGGTCAGTGTATAAGTTGCAGATGTAAGTTTATCGCTTCCTTCAGCATCTTCATTTGCGAAGAACATTTTGATTTGTCCGCTTGCGCCTTTGCCGCTATCGATACAGTCGGCATCGGGGCCTGCAAGGTAAACGATCAATTCGACTTGGTCGATTGCGCCTTGTTCTGCGCTGAGTCCATCAATGACAATTGCACTTGCTTTCTTGGTCGGCGCATCAGCATTGTATGCCGTCTTGTATGCCGCTGCCCAGTCTGTGTTGGTAACGGTTACGGTGTCAAGTTTTGTTGCTTGAGTATAGTCAGCGAAGAATTCTTTTTCTGTCCAGGTGGTTGTTGCACTTGCTGCGGTAGAACTTGTCACTCTATATGCAACGTGGACTGCAGCCAGAATACCGACGGTTGTGCTTGACGAACCCGAGCCGTCCAGAAGCATTACAAGTTTGTTGTATTTGAGCGTTTTTGTGGGAGATACGCCAAGATACATATAAACAAAGTCGCCGCCTTCTTTATTTTCTCCATTCAACGTGTAATTTGCTTTTGCTGCGGTAACGCTTGTCAGCGTTGTGCCTTTTTCAAGGTTTGCGGCATTGAGGAATGTGAATTGACCGTCTGTCGTGCCGTTAGCTTTGCCTGTCGCAGCTGTCTTGTTGAATGTTCCGCTTCCAATAAAACCATACTTGTTTGCATCGGTGGACGATTCTTGTGAAGTGGCATTGTAAGCACCGACTGCTTTTGCTTGTTCACCCCAGACAATATCGTGGTTGATTTGCGCTCCAAGACCTGCTGTGCCTGCCCAACTGCCAGCGGACATAACACCGTCTGCGCCTTGAGTAAAGGTGCAATCACCCGAAACAAAGTCCGCATCAGTGATTGCCCCATCACCAGTGCCAGGTTTCTGAGTCATATCCTTTTTCAGACCGATATTTACAGCGTTGGATGCAACGACACTGATGCCAAAACCTGACAAAGAAGTTTTGTTGGATGCCGTGAACCAAGCGTATGTAGCAGTGGTGAGAGATGCAATCAAGACAACAACCATTACGACTGTTGAAATAATCAAACCTTTCTTTTTCATCGTTTTTCTCCTTATCGGAATAAAGCCCCTTTCTAAAAAACTTTATCCCTATTTTTATTTTTGTTTCACAAAAGTTGTATTGCACTTCGTGCAGCGATATTGTGTCTTCGACACAGTGATATTGCACTTTGTGCAGTGATATTGCGGCTCCGCCGCAGTTGCGGAAGAATTTGATTCTCTGTTTGTCACTCATCCGCTTGTCATTCAGAGGAGCGGAGCGACGTAGGAATTCGGCGGAGCGTTATGTCTTTCCAGCTCGCAAAATTGCGATTTTGTGCAACATTGCTTACGGTAGTTTCGCCAAATTATCTGCTTGGTGGCGTGCATAGCGGCGCGCTTTTTCTGTGAAGTAGGGAAGGGAAAGCGTATAATTTGATTGCGTGTAACTTGTTTTGCGGAAAATCATTGACAAGTTATAAATCGATGTGATATTATAACAAGGCTTTGAAAATGAAAACTTTGGTTTTGGAGAAGTACCCAAGAGGCCGAAGGGGCTCCCCTGCTAAGGGAGTAGTACGAGTGAATCGTAGCCAGGGTTCAAATCCCTGCTTCTCCGCCACAAACAACCCGATCCGAATAGGTCGGGTTTTTTGATGTCGTTTTGATTGAAAACAGGCGTTTTTTTTGATGCCGTTTTATTTAAAAATTAGGAACATTTTTATGCCGTTTACGATTGAAAAATAGAGTGCGTTTTGACGTCGTTTGAGTCGAAAAATAGGGCGGAAGTAAGGGCGGTTTTAGGGAAAGAGGCGAATTTGGTTGATTTTGTTGCCGATCTGTGGCGAAAAAGTGACGTTTGAGGCGGTTTTGGCGAATATTGGGTATTGACATAGGGGGCGTTTTCGGCTAAAATACAGAGTGTATAGTTATAACTATGCGTACAGCAAAATCATTCGAGCAAAGCGAGGCGGCACGCTTCGTTGAAGGACAATAAGTATGGCTCGGTGACGTCAATAGTCATTCGTTTTCCTCTCGGTCGCGCTCGTGGCGCGGCATACGGCAATAAGTCTTGGGTTGAAAGTGAAGAAGCATCAGAAAAGGAAGAAATTATGAACATCAAGGAAAAACTCGCTTCCGCTTCCAAAAAGGAACGCACTCCTCAGCAACAAAAGGCTATGACCATCCTCAACTGGGTGGCAACGGCTGTCTGCATCGTCGTGATTATTTTTGCGCTCGTTGTGGCGATATTCACGATTGCAGGTTCGACAAACGATAATCATCTCACGCAATTCGGCGACAAGATTTATCTCAACGTCGCGTCGGATTCAATGGAACCCACGTTCAATACGAGCGATGTGATTATTGCAAACGCTTTCAATTATGAAAAGCAACTTTCCGAACTCAAGGTCGGGCAAGTGGTGACTTTCAAGACCACGGCGCGTGCGGGCGGCGCAACCTACGAAGTTTTCAACACCCACAGAATCGTACATATCAACTATGAAAACGATGGCGTGACCATCAGAAACTTCACGACGCGCGGCGACAACCAAACCGGTTCTTGGCAAGAAGCCGCTGCCGAACTCAATAAAAACGTCAATGACCAAAACAAAGCCGTTATAGGCACTACTGAAACCGTCGCTCCGTCAAATATCGTTGCGACGTGGGGAAGCGTTGACGGCGAAGGCAACTTCACGGCAGGCAAAATGCTCAAAGGCGTGGGCGGATTCTCAAACTGGATTCAGGATACGGAAAACTTCGGCGCAAATCAAAAGACTCGTTTCTTCTGCATCGTAGTTTTGCCGCTCATTTTGTTGTTTGTTATTTACGCATTCATTTTGGTGCGTACTCTCGTTATTGCAAAACTCGAAAATCAACGCAAGGTGCAATCCGAGCAGGTTGTATCCGTTGACGGACTTTCCGATGAGGAGAAACGTCGTCTTGCGCAAGAATTGCTTGCTTCGTTGCAAGCGACAACCGGCGGCGAAAAGGCTTCCGATGCCGAAAACGCAGACAATGCGGCTTCGCAAGAAGAACCCGTTCAAGAGGAAAAATCCGCCGAGGAAGAATCCAACGAGGAAAACACAGACGAAAAATCCGAATAACAGATTTGTATTGCTGCGATTTGCGTGCGTGTTGCGCGCGTAAATCGAATTTTCCTTTTGCAAAGTTTCGAAACTTTTGCATATATACTTTGTGTATATCGCAAACGCAATAAAGCGTAACTTTGCAATCGTCCGAAAGGGCGTCGGCTTCCGATGGAGGATGAAAGCCGAATTAAAAAGAGAAAATTATGAACATAAATTTAGTTTTTGAATTTCTGAAAGCCTTTCTCGGCGCGTTTTACGACAAAGGTATCGGCAGTATCTTTTGGGGCATTCTGCATATTTTCTACAACGAAGGATATGCGGACGCTTTCAAGAATTACACCGAGTATTTCGGCGCGGGCGAGTGGGCTGTCGCAATCATATTTATTCTTTTGATCGTTGCGGCTATCGTTGCCATAATCGTGTTGGCGGCGCTCGGCATACGCAAACTCGCAAGGCTCCAAAAAGCAAAGGTTTTGCCGCAGGATCTCGTTGAAGAATGTGCGAATCTCAAAAAGCAAATCATCAAAATGTCGGCTGAAAAAGACCGTATTCTCGGCATGCGCGTGAGCGATATCGGCAATTACGAAGGCGAAGAAGAGGGAGAGGGCGGCGAGAAGAAAGAGGAGCAATCCCCCACGGGCGAGTCGCGCTTCTACAAACTCACCGAAATCGACAAAATCTACGAGAATTACGTTCCGCCGGTATACGACGACGAAATTACGTTGCCCGAACTTTGCGACCGTTTCCGCAACTTTGCTTGCTCGCGTATGCGCCTTTACTACAATCCGCGCATAATCCGCTTGTTTATCGCAGGTATGTCTACGTCGCGTCTTATGATTCTGCAAGGTATATCAGGTACAGGTAAAACCTCGCTTCCGCACGCAATGGGCATATTCCTCAACAACCCCGCGACGATAGCGTCCGTTCAGCCGTCTTGGCGTGACCGTACCGAACTTTTCGGCTACTTCAACGAATTTACGAAGCGTTTCAACGAAACCGAAGTTTTGAAAAAGATGTATGAGGCAACTTGGAACGACCAAATTTACCTCACCGTTCTCGACGAAATGAACATCGCGCGCGTCGAGTACTATTTCGCGGAAATGTTGTCAATTCTCGAAATGCCGTCACGCGACGAGTGGATTGTCGACCTTGTGCCCTCGGGCTGGCCCAACGACCCCAAACATATCGACAAAGGTCGTTTCAGACTTCCGCAAAATATGTGGTTTATCGGCACGGCAAACAACGACGACTCGACGTTTGCAATATCGGATAAGGTTTACGACCGTGCTATGCCTATCAACATCAACAGCAAGGGCGTACCGTTCGACGCGCCGTGGGCGGACAACATCTTCATCAGTTACAAGCACCTCGAAGCGATGTTCAAAGAGTCGCAGGAGATATACAAGGTGTCGCAAGAAGTCCTTGACAAAGTCAATATGTTGGACGACTACGTTATCGAGCATTTCCGCCTCGCGTTCGGAAACCGTATCGTGAAGCAACTCAAAGAGTTCGTTCCGTCCTATGTCGGCTGCGGCGGCACGGAAATCGACGGTCTCGACTACGTCCTCTGCAACAAGATATTCCGTAAGTTCGAATCGCTCAACTTGTCATACATTCGTGACGAAATCGACGGCTTGATTTTGTACTTGAGCGAACTTTTCGGCGAAGAGAATATGCAAGAGAGTAAAGAGTACATAAACCGCTTGAAGAAACTCTTCTAATGCGTGACGTTAGAATTAATAATTAATAATTAATAATTGTGGGCGGGGGCAAGCCCCCACACCCCAATGAATAAATAGAAGGTGTAGCAAAATACTGCGTCTTAAATTCCACCTTATCAATCTATCCGTTAGAGTGGAATATAAATAAATCTCATAAAAGTATGGCAGACAACAAGATTACCAGAGAAGTGTACAGACAGTACGCAGATAAGATTGTTTCCGTCCTCAACAAAGAGGGCTTTTATGAGCAATTCAAAAAACGTGTGGACAAGGGCGCGTCCTCGTTCAAACTTGCAAAAAAACGCCTCGTTCAAGACATCTCGATAGACTGGATCGACACCATCGAGGGCATTTTGCCAAACCTCGATACAATCGTGCGTAACCCGAGAAAATTCATCGTTCAGGAAGAGGACATCGTGGACGTGTCGCTTGCAAGAAGTATCTCGACGGAATCCGTCAAATTCCTTGCCCAGCACACCAATATGATATCGAAAGTGGACGAAAAAACGGGTGACGTTACGCCGTCCAAAATCCTCAACATCACAAAAGAGGAATCCTTCGAGATTTACGAAAACCGCTTTATCTACACGCTTCTTCTCAAACTCAAAGACTTCGTCACGATGCGTTACGACAAGATCAAAAAAGCGTCGGCAACGCAGGACGTTCTCGAACTCGACATCGAATCGAGATTCAATCTTCCGAGCAAAAAGATAACGTACAGAACGGAATATTTTGCTCAATTAAGTTTCGACGAGGTTATGCGCCTCGACCCCGACACGCTCACCAAAATCGAGCGAGTTGCCAAAATCGACCGCATTATCACCGACTTTTTGTCCTCGTCGTTTGCAAAATCCATGCGCAATTCCGCGCCCGTCCGTCCGCCGATTATGCGAACGAACGTCATTTTGAAAGAGCCTAACTTCAAAAAAGCGCTTACTCTTTGGCAGTTTGTCGAGACATATCAGCAATCGGCAGGCTTTTCGACATCCGACGAAGTGGAGGACTACGACATCGATGACGAAAGCGCGCAAAGGCTGCGCAGTATGATAACTCTCAACACCATGGTTTTTGAGAGTTTGTACGACCAGTGCGAGTCGGATATGGACATGGATGACAAAGAGTTTGCCGACTTTTTGCGCGTTGGCAAAATGGACTTTGAAAAGGACAAAATCGACCGCGACGAATTTTCTCAAAAACTCGACGACGAAAAGGAAAACGAGGAAGAAAAAGAAAATATCGAGGAAGTGAAGCCGCAGGAAAACGAGGAAGCGGAAAAGGAAATTCCGCCCGAATCAGAAACTCCACCCGAACAGGAAGAGGAGCAACAGGAAGAAAAAGAGCAGGAAACTCCGCCCGAAATCGAAGAAAAAGAAATTGAAAAAGAGGTTGAAAAGCCTCAAGAGATAGAAAAAGAGGTCGTTGTCGAACATCCCGTAGAGGTGGAGCGTTTCAAGGAAATGCCGCCCAAAGCCGATCAGGAAGAAGCGGACCTCGAACCCGACGCGGAAAAATTCGATCAACACTTGTTCGAAGTCCGCAAGATATTCAAACGTCCCGACGACGACAAAATCAAGCAAGAGGAAATCATCAAGGCTCGCGACGCAATCGATCGCTGCCTTACGTCCTATCGCAGAATAAAGCAAGAGGAACTCGACGAGCGCGACAGACAAGAGCGCATACGCCGCCGCAAAGAAGATATCAGAAAGCGTGCCGAAGCGTTCAGAAAACAGCGTGAAGAACTCGAAAGAAATGCGGATTCCGCAACCGATTCGGCATACTTCGGGATGGATCCGTTCAGTTTCCAAAAGGCGAAGATTCAAGAGAAGAAGCGCGTAGAGGAAGAGGCAAAACGCAAGGAATCCATCAAGATTGACAAGCGCGAAAACCTCGAATTGGAGGACAAAAACACCGAAAATATCAACAAATCCATCGATGAGATGGAAAAGGTCCGCAAAGAGAAAGCGGCGCGCGATCAACGCATCGACCACGCTCTCGACGCGATAGATTCGGTTATGCCCATCGACGGCGAGATTTTGCCGCAAAAGACGAAGCAAAAAGAGGTTTTGCCCAACGCAAACGAGCAAGAAGTTACGGCTGCGCAAGAGATTAAAAACGTCGATAACGTCGATGTCAAAGCGGACATTTCCACGCCAAAGAAGAAGGGCAAAGTGCGCATAGCAAAGACGGAAGAGATAGACGCATGGGCGGAAGATGAAAAGCCTCGCAGAAAACTCAATCTCACACCCGTCGACGAAACGAAAGTCGCCGTCGGAGACGTGCATATCAAGGACGAAGATAAGGTTGCGCCGTGGGGCGAAAACGCCGATCTCGGCAAAATCGAAACCGAGCAGGCAAAGCCCAAACGCAAGTACAACCGCAAGCCCAAGCAAGAGCAAATCGCCGAACAAGACGGTGAATCTCAAAGCGAAAATGCGGTTGAACCCGTCGAAAATACTGCAGAAAATACGATTGAAAATACGGCTAAAAACGTCGAAAAACGCACCGAAAAAGCCTCGAAATCCGCTCGAAATGCGGCAAAGAACGAGGAAGTTAAAGTCGTCAAACCCGTGTCGGAATTGCGTATAAACATCGGCACGAGAATCGAGGATACGCAAGGTATGGGCATACACTTCAAGAGCGACGAAAAGATTGCGCCGTGGGGCATCGGCGTAACTCTCAAAAATCCCGATACCGAACAAACCCCGAAGCGCAAATACAATCGTAAGCCTAAAAACGAAGAAGAATCGCAAGACTGATTCAAAGAATCAAGTCTTAATATTGAGCGTAATTGCGAGCGGCTGCGAGCATAAAACGGCAAAAAATGAAGAACAACGAACAATCCAAAGCAAAGAAAATTTACAACGTCGCGTCAACTGTGGTCGTGGCGTTGATTTTCGTGTTTATGATTGTCGTGGTTGCCGTTATGCTCATACAGAAAAACAGCGGCGGCGAAAGCAAGATTTTCGGCTACTATATGTACGACGTGTTGACGGACAGTATGAGCGGCACGATTGAACCCGGCGACGTGATTATGTGCAAAGCCGTCGAGGACGTAAACGAGCTGAAAGAGGGGGATATAATCACTTTCAAAGCGCCGAACGGCAACTACAACGAAACGCACCGCATAATCGAAATCGCAAGAAACGAGGACGGCTCGATCAAGTATTTCAAGACTAAAGGCGACAACGCAAAAGAGGCGGACAGTTGGGAACTTAAACCCGAAAACGTCAAGGCAAAATACGTCAAAAAGTCGGTGTTTATCGGCGGTTTGCGCCGCTTTATGAAGCACTGGTACGGTTACGTCGTGGTGGTCGTTATTCCGCTTTGCGTGGTGTTTGCGCTGATAATCGCAGGATTTGTCAAAGACAAAGTTGCGCTTGAGGGCGAAAAGGAAAAGGATAAGGCGATAAGCCTTTCGGATATAAGCGACGAGGACAAAAGAAAGTTGCTTGAAAATTATCTCGGCGGCGAGAAAAACGACGCAAATGCATCCGAAGAAGCCGTAAACGCCAAAAAAAGCGAAGAAAACCGCACCGAAAACAAAGAACGTAACGAGAAGAGCAACACAAAAAAACAATGACAAAACAGAGGACTAAACGCAAAATTTCCGACATCGATCGCGTTTAATCGTATTTTAAGAAAAAAAACTAAAAAATATTTTTTTTGCAGAATCTAACCGAGTATATCGCGCTTACATACACGCTTTTGCGTTTTGGGGCGCGATAAATTTTATTGCGTTTTTGCCTGCGTTGTGGTAAAATATAAAAACTAAATATATATAGGGGATATTATGCTTGCAAAGATACTTAGTTACGCACTTGACGGATTGTCGGGATATGCCGTCGACGTCGAAGTTGACATAAACAGCGGATTGCCCGGCTACGATATGGTCGGTCTTGCTTCGACAGCAACCAAAGAGAGCAAGGAAAGAGTGCGCTCTGCAGTCAAAAACAGTGGATTTCAATACCCTGCAAAGCGCATAATCGTCAATCTCGCGCCTGCCGACACAAAGAAGGAAGGTCCGGTGTTCGACCTTGCTGTTGCGCTCGGAATTATGGCGGCGACGGGTCAAATCGAAAGCAAGGCGTACAAACAATACGTCATCATCGGCGAGTTGTCGCTCAACGGCGAACTTCGCCACATCAACGGCATTATGCCGTTGCTCATATCCGCAATGCAGGCAGGACATCGCAAGTTTATCATTCCTGCATCCAATGCAAGAGAGGCGAGTTTCATCGAGGGTATAGACGTATACGCGCTCGAAACGTTGCGCGACGTTGTGGAAATGCTCTCGGGTGTCGTTTACGACAAGGTGCCGTCCTCGACCTATGAATCCGCTTGCATCAATCACGGCTACGGCGTGGACTTTGCCGACGTAAGGGGACAGACGGTTGCAAAACGCGCTCTTGAAATCGCGGTTGCAGGCGGACATAACGCGCTTATGATTGGACCGCCCGGCGCAGGCAAAACCATGCTTGCAAAATGCGTGCCTACGATTATGCCCGAAATGACCTTCGAAGAAGCAATCGAGGTGACGAAAATCCATTCGGTTGCGGGCATACTCGACAGCGACGTCGGCATCGTGACGACAAGACCGTTCAGAACGCCGCACCACACGACCACCGTTCCTGCGCTCGTTGGCGGCGGCGCAAAGGCGAAACCGGGCGAGGTGAGCCTTGCAAATCACGGCGTGTTGTTCCTTGACGAAATGCCCGAATACACTCGTCGCGCGCTTGAAACTCTGCGTCAACCCCTCGAGGATAGGCGCGTCACCGTGGCGAGAGTGCAACAAACGACGGAATATCCGGCAAACTTTATGCTCATAGCGTCCATGAATCCCTGTCCGTGCGGAAACTACGGCTCGAAAAATCAAATTTGCCGCTGCACTCCGTCGCAAATCCACAACTATGTGTCCAAACTCAGCGGTCCGCTTATGGACAGAATAGATTTGCAAATCGAAGTCGATAATATTTCTTACGACGAATTGCGCACAAAACAAGACGGCGAAAAGTCGGCGGAAATAAAAAAGCGCATAAACAGAGTTCGCGCTCTGCAAAGAGAGAGATTTGCAAAAGACGGCATTGCAACAAACGCAGAAATGGGCTCGAGGGAACTTGCCAAATACTGCCAAATCGACGAAAATTGCGAGAGATTGCTCAAAAAAGCCTTTGAAAAACTCAATCTGAGCGCAAGAGGTACGACAAGAATCCTCAAAGTGGCGCGCACAATCGCCGATATCGAGGGTTGCGAAAACATAACGTCGGCACATATTGCAGAGGCAATCCAGTACAGAGGTCTTGACAGGAAGTACAGTTGATGGACAGATTGGATCAAAATACAAAGATTCTCGTTGCGCTGAGCCTTGTCGAAGAACTCTCGGTCAAGAAAAAGTACGCTTTGCTCGAACAATTCGACGAGCCTTGTGAACTCCAAGAGACGTTTTCAAGAGGCATTGTCGAAAAAATGCTCGGCGACCATGCAAAGGAATTTTACGCAAAACTCGAAAGAATCGACGACAGTTTGAACGAAATGCAAAAGCGAGATATTCATTGGATAACTTTTCTTGACGACGAGTATCCCCAATCGCTTTCGGACGTGTACGACAAACCTATAGTGCTGTTTGCAAAAGGCAACGTCGAGGCTCTTAAAATGCGCATTGTATCCGTCGTCGGCACAAGACGGCCTACGAGATACGGCGCAAAGGTCGCGGAAGAATTTTCAAGAGAGTTTGCAAGAGCGGGGCTTTGCATAGCGTCGGGGTTTGCAAGAGGAGTGGACTCAATCGCGCACAAGGCTTGCATAGAAAACAACAGCGCGACAATCGCGGTGTTTGCGTGCGGACTCGATGTGATATATCCGGCAGAGCATAGAGGGCTTGCAGACGGAATTTTGGCAAACGGCGGATTGCTTATAAGCGAATATCCTCTCGGCACAAAGCCGCTGCAATATCACTTTCCCGACCGCAATCGCATCGTGAGCGGAATAGCAGAAGCGGTGCTTTTGCCGCAAGCGGCAAAAAAGAGCGGCTCGCTGATAACCATGCGCCTTGCAATAGAGCAGGGCAAAGAGGTGTTTGTCGTGCCGGGCAACATATATGACGAGGAAAACGCAGGCGGCAACGAGTTGTTGAGAGAAGTGCCTCACGCGCTTGCGATATCGCCCGAAGACGTGCTTGACGCTTTGCATATACAGCGCGAAGTCGTCAAAAAAGATCCCGTGCAGATAGGTCTTGCGGAAAGTCAGATTCTTGACTCGCTGCATGACGGCGAAAGGCATTTCGAGGAACTTTTGGCGGACACAGGACTCAACGTCGCAGACCTTACGAACGTGCTTTTCAACCTCGAAATAGACGGACTTATCGTCAAGACGGCAGGGAATTATTACGCTTTGGCGTAAAGAATTAATAATTATTAATTAATAATTAATAATTGTGGGCGGGACACCCGCACCCGAACAAAACCTAAAACAACACAACAGCAGGAGATAGAATGAAACAACTCATTATCGTTGAGTCACCGCACAAGGCAAAGACCATTCAAAAGTATTTGGGCAACGACGCTGCGGTGCTTGCGTCCAAAGGACACGTTTGCGATTTGCCGACGCGTTCGTTGGGCATCGACGTTGACAACGGGTTCAAACCGCAGTATATTGTCACGCCGGACAAAGAAGCAACCATAAAACAACTCTCGCAAGCAGTCAAAAAGTATGACAAAGTCTACCTCGCAACCGACCCCGATCGTGAAGGCGAGGCTATATCGTGGCACCTCAAAAACACGCTCGGAGTGCAAGGCGACAAAGTGCGTATCGAGTTTAACGAGATTTCACCCAAAGCCGTGCGCGCCGCTATGGAAAATCCGCGAGAGATAAATATGAATCTTGTCAACTCGCAACAGGCAAGACGCGTGCTTGACAGGCTTGTCGGTTACAAGATTTCGCCAATTCTTTCAAGAAAACTCAAGCCCAGTCTTTCGGCAGGTCGCGTGCAATCCGCCGCACTCAAAATGATTGTGGACAGAGAAAAGGAAATCCGCAACTTCAAGCCCGAAGAATACTGGTCGATAAATGCGTTGCTTCTCAAAGACGGCGCAAAAAAGACAAAAGCGAATCTTTTTGTAGCCGCGCTCAACGACAAGAACGGCGAGAAAATCAAGCCCTCTTGCGCAGACGAGGCGTATGCGATTGCCGACCTTATGAGAAAATGCGACTATCGCGTCGACGAAGTGAAAAAGAGCGTGTCTTTCTCAAAGCCCGCTCCGCCTTTTACGACAAGCACGATGCAACAAGAGGCGAGCCACAAACTCAATATGACAGCCGATCGTACCTCGAGAGTTGCGCAACAACTTTACGAGGGCGTAAACATCGAGGGCGAGGGACAACACGCTCTCATAACGTATATCCGTACCGACAGCGTGCGTATTTCGCCCGATTTTGCGAAAATCGCGCTTGCCTTTATCGCAAAGAATTACGGCAACGAATATGCTCCGAAAGTGCAGAACGTCTACAAGACAAGCGACAACGCCCAAGACGCGCACGAGGCAATCCGTCCAATCGACCTCAATCGCACGCCCAAATCCCTCGAAGGGAAGATGGACAGAGACGCGTTTAGGCTGTACAAACTCGTGTATGAACGCTTTATGGCTTCGCAAATGACTCCTGCGCAGTACAACACCATGCGAGTGCATATTCTCGGCGAAAGCAATGGTGAAAAACTCGGATTCGTGGTCAAAGGCAAGAGCGTAAAATTCAAGGGTTTTACCGCAGTGTACTCGGCAACCGTCGAGGAAAACGACGAGGATAAGGAACTCGACACCATGCCCGACCTCAACGAGGGCGAACATCTCAATCTCGACGACGTGGGTTGCGAGCAAAAGTTCACCAAACCGCCGGCGAGATACAACGACGCAACGCTCGTCAAGGCTCTCGAAGAAAACGGAATCGGTCGTCCGAGCACGTATGCGAGCATAATTTCGGTCATCGCTAAGCGCGAATACACCGAAAAACAACAAAAAGCAATCGCTCCTACGCCGCTCGGCGAAGCGGTTTGCGAGTATATGGAAAAGAATTTCCCCGACGTAATGAACCTCAACTTTACTGCACGCCTCGAAGGCGCACTCGACAAAATTGCCGACGGCGAGCAACAGTGGCAGGAACTTATAGGCGCGTTTTATCCGCGACTTATGAAGTTTGTGGAACGTGCGGCAAAGCAGGGCGGCGGAAGTCTTCCCGACGAAGAAAGCGACGTGGTATGCGACAAATGCGGTGCAAAAATGGTTGTCCGTCACGGCAAATACGGTCCGTTCCTCGCCTGCCCGAACTATCCAAAGTGCAAGAACATCAAGCGTATCGTGGAAGTTGTCGGCAAATGCCCAAAGTGCGGCGGCGACGTGAGCAAACGCACCTCGAAAGCAGGAAAGACATTCTACAGTTGCACGAACTATCCCAAGTGTGATTTTATCAGTTGGGATATCCCCGCACCGTATTTCTGCCCCGATTGCGGCTCTACGATGAAAGTGGTGAAGCGTGACGACAAAACCTACTACGTCTGCACGAATCACGGGTGCAAGCATCGCGAACTGATAAAGGATGAAGAGTAAAGCAAATCACGCGAAAAATTAATAATTATTAATTAATAATTAATAATTGAGGGTGGGGTTTTCACCCCACACCCCAAAATATAACAAAAACAAACGAAAATGAGCAAACAGGTTGTGAAAATTATAGGCGGCGGACTTGCGGGGTGCGAAAGCGCGTTGCAACTGCTAAAAAGAGGATTCGCCGTAAAAATGTACGAAATGCGTCCCGTCAAGACTACGGGTGCGCATAAGGGCGATTCTCTTGCCGAACTCGTTTGCTCAAACTCGCTCAAATCAACCGAGCCTTGCACGGCTTCGGGACTTTTGAAAGCGGAACTCGACGTTTTGGGATGCGCATTATTGCCTATCGCGAGAGAATGCGCCGTACCGAGCGGAAGCGCGCTTTCGGTGGACAGAGAAAAGTTTTCGAAAGCGGTTGAAAAAGCACTCGGCGAATATGCCGATTTCACGCTTGTCAGAGAAGAAGTGACTTCGCTTGACGAGGATATTCCCACAATCGTGGCAAGCGGTCCGCTTACGAGCGACGCTCTTGCGGAAGAGGTGGGAAAACTTACGGGCAAAAGCAGACTGTTTTTCTACGACGCAATCGCGCCTATCGTGGATTTCGACAGCATAGATATGCAAAAAGCGTATTTCGGCGGAAGATACGGCAAGGGCGGCGAGGACTATTTGAATCTGCCCATGCAAAAGGACGAGTACGAGCGATTTTATAGCGAACTCGTAAATGCCAAAACCGTCGTGTTGCACGACTTTGAAAAGAGCGAACTTTTCGACGGCTGTATGCCCATCGAGGAAATGGCAAAGCGCGGCAGCGATACCATTCGTTTCGGTCCGTTGAAGCCCATAGGGCTTCGCAATCCGCAAACGGGCGAAAAAGCCTACGCCGTCGTGCAACTTCGCAAAGAGAATATAGCGGGCGACTGCTACAATCTCGTAGGATTTCAAACGAATCTTACCTACGGCGAGCAAAAGCGAGTTTTCAGCCTCATACCCGCGCTCGAACACGCCGATTTCATAAGATACGGCGTTATGCACCGCAACACCTATATCAATGCCCCGAACGTGCTCGAAAAGACGTTCAGAGTGAAGGACGAAAGACCGCTTTATATCGCAGGACAACTTTCGGGCGTGGAAGGCTACGTCGAAAGCATAATGAGCGGAATGATAGCCGCACGGTCGCTTGCAAGCGAACTCGACGGCAAAGAATACACTGTTCCGTCAAACGTCACGATAATCGGCTCTCTATGCGAATATGTGTCCACACGCGCATTGGATTTTAAGCCGATGAATGCGAACTTCGGGATTCTGCCGCCGATTGAGGGGATTAGGGATAAGGCGAAGCGCAAGCAATGCTATTATTTACGTTCTATCGAAGCAATAAAAGCAATGCAAGAAAATTAATAATTAATAATTAATAATTAATAATTGCGGAAGGCGAAGCCTTAATCCGCACTCATACAAACCAAAAAACGATTAAGGGCGGGGCTTACCCCACACCCCGAATACTGCCGTGATAAACACTTTTAGCGGCTGTAAAAAACATAAACTTGAAATAATTTTGGAGGAATACACTTATGGTGGAATTTCGCGGAACTACTATATGCGCCGTCAGACGTAACGGTCAAACTGCCGTTGCGGGCGACGGGCAGGTTACAATGGGCGAAAACGTCATTATGAAAGGCAATGCCGTCAAGGTCAAACGCATCTACAACGACAAAGTTGTCGTAGGCTTTGCAGGCTCGGTTGCCGACGCTTTCGCACTCAGTGAGAAATTTGAAGCGATGCTTCAAAAATATAGCGGAAATCTTATGCGTGCGGCGGTTGAACTTGCCGAACTTTGGCGCAACGACAAGGGCGGCAGACGGCTCGAAGCGTTGCTCATTGCGGCGGATTCGACAAGCATTTACGTCATCTCCGGCACGGGCGAGGTTATCGAACCCGAAAACGGTATCGTGGCAATCGGCAGCGGCGGAAACTACGCTTTGGCAGCCGCTCGCGCTCTTGCGGACGCAACCGATTTGAGCGCAAAGGACATTGCGTACAAGGCTTTGAAAATCGCAAGCGAGATCTGCGTGTACACAAACGACCATATCACGGTCGAAACAGTCTGACGAGGTGAACCATGGATTCAAACGTATTGTCCCCAAAACAAATAGTTGCCGAACTCGATAGATACATCATCGGTCAACACGACGCAAAAGTCGCAGTTGCAATCGCACTGCGCAACAGATATAGAAGAAGCAAACTCCCCGAAGAAATGAGAGAGGAAATCACGCCCAAAAACATCATTATGAAAGGTCCGACGGGCGTTGGTAAAACGGAAATCGCAAGAAGACTCGCAAAGGTCGTCAAAGCGCCTTTCGTCAAGGTGGAAGCGACAAAGTTTACCGAAGTCGGCTACGTCGGTCGTGACGTAGAGAGCATAATCCGCGACCTCGTGGAAGTTTCCATTCGTCTCGTCAAGGACGAGAAGTTCAAAGAGGTTATGCCCAAAGCAACCGAAATCGCCGAGAACAAACTTTGCGAAATCTTGCTTCCCGTGCGCAAAAACGCCGCAGGCACAACCGACAAGAGCGACGCACAACTCAAAGAGGAACTCTTGCAGGAAATCCGCGCAGGACACCTTGACGGAATAACCATCGAAATGGAAATCCGTCAGCAACCCAAGCCAATCCAACTTCAACCGGGCAATGCGCCGGGAAACGAAATCGATCTCGGAAGTATTTTCGGCGGTATGCTCGGCAAAGGTCAAGTGAAAAAGAGAAAACTCACCGTCAAACAGGCGATGGACTTCATCGTAAGTCAGGAAGCCGAAAAAATGGTGGATCAGGACGCAATCACGCAGGAAGCGCTTCAAAGAGCGGAGCAAGACGGCGTGGTATTTCTTGACGAAATCGACAAAATCGCCGCAAACGATAGAGGTCAGCAAGGCGGTCACGACGTGTCGCGCGAGGGCGTGCAAAGAGACATCCTTCCCATCGTCGAAGGCAGCACCGTGCAGACGAAGTACGGCTCGATTCGCACCGACTTCATTCTGTTTATCGCAGCAGGCGCGTTCCACATCTCGCGCATGGAAGACCTTATTCCGGAACTGCAAGGCAGATTCCCCATCCGCGTGGAACTTGACAACCTCACAAAAGAGGATTTCGTGAAGATTCTCACCGAACCCGACAACGCCGTGCTTAAACAGTACAAAGAACTTCTCGGCGTGGACGGCGTATCGCTCAACTTCACGGACGAGGCAATCGACGAGATTGCAAGAGTAGCCTTCGAGGAAAACGAAAACAGCGAGAATCTCGGCGCACGTCGTTTGCACGCCGTTCTCGAATCCTTGCTCAAAGACGTACTCTACGAGGCGGACGACAACGTGACGAAGGAAATCAACATCGACAAGGCATACGTCGAGCAACATCTGAGCACACATCTTAAAGAGAGAAATCTCCGCAGATATATCATCTAAACTTCCTTGATATTGCACTGCGTGCAGTGATATTGTCCTTTCGGACAACGATATTGCGGTGTTGCCGCAGTGATATTGCACTTCGTGCAGTGATATTGTCCTTGCGGACAGCGATATTGCGGCGTTGCCGCAGTGATATTGCACTTCGTGCAATGATATTGTCCTTGCGGACAGCGATATTGCGGCGTTGCCGCAGTGATATTGCACTTCGTGCAATGATATTGTCCTTGCGGACAGCGATATTGCGGCGTTGCCGCAGTGATATTGCACTTCGTGCAATGATATTGTCCTTGCGGACAGTGATATTGCGGCGTTGCTGCAGTTGAGGGAAATTTGATTGTGGACGATATATCGTTTGACAAAAAACACAATACGAACTTAGAGGCAATATGATAAACATACCCAAAGGAACCAAAGATATGCTTCCGAGCGAGGCGTACAAGTGGCACTACGTCGAGGACGTCGCAAGAGAAGTTGCGGCTTGTTTCGGATTCAAAGAGATTCGCACGCCGATGTTTGAACACACCGAACTCTTTTTGAGAGGCGTGGGCGAAACGACGGACATCGTGACAAAGGAAATGTACACTTTCGACGACAAGGGCGGCAGAAGTATGACTTTACGTCCCGAAGGCACGGCAGGCGTTGCTCGCTGCTTCATCGAAAACGGCTTGCATCAAGGCGTTATGCCTATGAAAGCGTACTACATCGCAAGCATATTCCGCTACGAGAAACCGCAAAACGGCAGACTTAGAGAGCATCATCAATTCGGCGTGGAATGTTACGGTTCGGACAGCCCGAGCGCAGACGCAGAAGTTATTACGCTCGCCTCGACCTTCTTGAGAAAAGTGGGACTTAAAAGCCTCGAACTCAATATCAACAGCATAGGCTGTGCAAAGTGCAGAGCGGAATACAACAAGGCGTTGAAAGAGTACATCGGCGCAAACTTGCACCTTATGTGCGGTCAATGCCAAGCGAGATTTGAAAAGAATCCGCTTCGCATACTCGATTGCAAGGAAGAAAAGTGCAAGCAAATCACCATAAACGCGCCCAAAATCACCGATTATCTTTGCGACGATTGCAGAGCGCACTTCGAGGAAGTGCAACGCATACTCACGTCGCTGGGCATAGAGTTTAAGGTCAATCCCGGTATTGTACGCGGCTTGGACTATTACACTCGCACCGTATTCGAGTTTGTGTCCACGGACATAGGCGCGCAAGGTACGGTTTGCGGCGGCGGAAGATACAACAATCTCGTCGAGGAAGTGGGCGGCAAGCCTACGCCTGCGGTGGGATTCGGTTTGGGGCTTGAAAGACTGCTGCTCGTGCTTGAAAACACAAACAACCTTTCGGCTGAGCAAGAGCGTATGGATGTATACATCGCACCTATGGGCGACAAAGCGCAGGAGATTGCGAGAAAACTCGTGTTCGATATGCGCAACGCAGGCATAAAAGCCGAAACCGACATTATGCAAAGAGGTCTTAAAGCACAGATGAAATACGCCGACCGCACGGGTGCGAAGTACGTTTGCGTACTCGGCGACGACGAGATAGAAAAGGGCGTGGTGAACGTCAAGAGGATGAGCGATTCCGTCACGGAAGAATGCCGTATAGACGACCTTTGCAGATTTTTTGAAAGATGACCGAAAGAGGAATAGTGGCAAAAATAAAGGGCAACAAAGCCACCGTGCGTTTCGACAGACGTAGCGCGTGCGACAAATGCCATATGTGCGCAACCACCAAAGACGGTATGAAAGTCGAGGTTGTTGTCGAAAATACGCTCGGCGCAAACGTCGGCGATTTTGTCGAAGTGGAAATGGGCGAAAAGTACGTTCTTACGGCTGCGGCAATCGTGTATGTCATTCCGCTCGTGCTTATCGGCGCAGGCATAGGCATAGGCACGCTCATCAACGAGTTGGCGCAAGCGATTTTGGCACTTGCGGGACTTGTCGTAGGATTTGTCATCGCAATCCTTCTCGACAGACTCGTCATCCGCAAGAAGAAAGGTTTTGTGCCGACGATGAAAGCGATTGTTAATGAATAATTAATAATGAATAATTAATAATTGTGGGTGGGCTCTGCCCACACCCGAATAAAAAATTTAAGGAAAAAACAGGCTTATGAACGACTATATCGTATTGAACGAGCAAAATTTTGACGAAGTTACGTCCAAAGGCGTTGCTCTTGTGGATTTTTGGGCAACTTGGTGCGGCCCTTGCAGAATGATGGCTCCGAACGTCGAGGATATCGCAACCGAGTACAAGGGCAAAGTCGCAGTCGGCAAAGTGGATGTTGACGAGTGTCCGAATCTCGCAACGCGTTTCGGCATTATGTCCATTCCGACGCTCATCGTCTTTAAGGACGGCGAGAAAAAGGAAGTGCTTGTGGGCTATCGCCTCAAAATGCAAATCGCCCAAGTGCTTGAAAAATACCTTTGATAAAGGAAACAATCCGCTCAAATCGGATTTTATAGCAAAAAAACGAGCAAAAATCACACTGTATAACGTTGTTATACGGCGCATTAATTTAAGGAAAAACGAAAGATGATTGATTTGAAAAGTATAAAACAAGTTGACCCCGAACTGTATGAGTCGATGCTCAAAGAACTTGAACGTCAACAGCATAATCTCGAACTTATCGCAAGCGAAAACATCGTGTCCGAAGCGGTGCTTGCCGCGGCGGGAACTTTTTATACGAACAAGTATGCAGAAGGTTACCCGAGCAAAAGATACTACGGCGGTTGCGAATACGTCGATATTGCCGAGAATCTCGCAATCGAGCGCGCAAAGCAACTTTTTGGCGTAAAATACGCAAACGTTCAACCGCATTGCGGCTCAAACGCCAACTTTGCGGCGTATTATGCGTTGCTAAATAGCGGCGACACAATTCTCGGAATGACTCTTGCGGACGGCGGACACCTCACCCACGGCGCAAAAGTGAATATGAGCGGCAAACTCTTCAACTGCGTAGGCTACGGAATCGACCCGAAAACCGAACTTATCGACTACGACAAAGTGCGTGAAATCGCCCTCGAATGCAAGCCCAAACTTATTGTTGCGGGCGCAAGCGCGTATCCGAGATTTATCGACTACAAGAAATTCAGAGAAATCGCCGACGAAGTGGGCGCATATCTTATGGCGGACATCGCTCACGTTGCCGGTATGGTTGCCGTCGGATTGCATCCGAGCCCCGTCGGCTACGCTCACGTCATCACGTCGACCACGCACAAGACGTTGAGAGGTCCCAGAGGCGGTCTTATCCTTTGCGACGACGAGGAAATTGCCAAAAAGATAAACAAAGCGGTTTTCCCCGGCAGCCAAGGCGGTCCGCTTATGCACATAATCGCCGCAAAAGCAGTCGCTTTCAAAGAGGCTCTTTCGCCCGAATTTAAGACTTATCAGGAACAAATCCTCAAAAACGCAAAGGCTATGGCGGACAGGCTTATCGAAAGAGGATTGCGCCTTGTCAGCGGCGGCACGGACAACCATATGATGCTCGTAAATCTCGTCGGCAGCGGCGTGAACGGCAAGCAACTCGAAACGTGGCTGGATATGGCTCATATCACCGTCAACAAAAACTCGGTGCCCAACGAGCCTCTTCCGCCGTCGCTTACGAGCGGCATAAGAGTGGGTACGCCGGCTGTCACCACCAGAGGCATGAAAGAGGACGATATGATAAAAATCGCCGATATGATTGCCGACATCGTCGAGGGCGGCGAGAGCGCTGTGGAGTCGGTAAAGGCGAGAGTAATCGCTCTTTGCGACGAGCATCCTATCTACAAGGACGCCGTGACGCTTTGATGAGCGAATAAAGCGACGATATCACTTCGTAACCTGCAAACGCAACGGGATAAAACGGATCTCGTTGCGTTTTTTCTTTTTCAGCATTCGGTTTATTTGTCGAATCTCCATTTATTGCATTTCCGCATTGATTTGTATGTACGCTCGCTTCGTTATTGTCGCTCGACTCGCATTTATCGTCGGTTTTCGGCTTCTCGCTCGCTTTTGGTTTTTGCATAAGCGACATAACGAGAGGCAGCATACTCGCAATGTCCGCTTTTCCGTTTTGCATATTGCAAAGAAGCGAAAGCATAGGATTTTGCCCCGCAAGGCTTTTCAGAAAATCGTTTTTGACATCGCGATTTTCCTCGGGCGACGAAAAATCCACCCGAATTTGTTCGCCAATGCCGTTTTGAAGCGCAAACGCAGGTTTTTCGATATGATTATCGTTGTGGGCGCGAGGGCGTGCGTTTTGCGCGCTTGGCGGCTCGTATTGCGTTATTTGCCCGTCTGTTTTTTGCGAAAGCATTTGCATAAGCATAGACATTGCGTTCATATCCAAATTCATAGTTCACCTGTCACAACCATTTTATGCGCACATATATTGAATGTGCGGAGGAATTTATGAATTTTTACGACTTTAACGGTATTAACGCGCAAAACGGTCACACGCAAAACGGTGACGAAAACGGTGCGCAAAACGGTCACACGCAAAACGGTGCGCAGAACCGCAACGGCGAACAGTGTAGAGAATCTTTCGAGCAGAAATTCGCCTCGTACGCGCAAAAGAGCGAGGAAGAACTCACCGCACAACTTCTCGACGTGGCAAGGCGTATGAAAGAGCAGGGCAGTTTCGACCCGAACGCGCTCGAAAACCTCTACAACACCGCATATCCTATGCTCGGCGAAATGCAAAGACAGCGTATGCGAAGCATAATCGATATGCTCAAAGGTTGAGGCGTTATGGACAAAATCGACGCGCGAATTATCGAGCAACTCAAATCCTCGAAAAAGACCAACGACAAACTTGTGAAAACTCTGTCGAAGGACAGCGGCAAGGTGGACGCACTCGTCAGAGTGCGCAATCCTTTGCAACTCGGCTTGCTCGAAAGGAATTTCGATGTTGCGGCGTGCTATCCGTTTATCCGCTCGATAGGCATAAAATGCGGACTCGACGACGCGATAAAACTCGAGAGAATGAGCGAGGTGGAATACGTTTGCGCACAAAGCAAAGCCTTTACGCTTTCGGACGAGTTTTCGGTCGGCGACGAACGGCAAGCAGAATCGCAAACCGAGATTTCGAGAAGATTTAATACGGTTGAGCCAAGTTTTAGTTTATCTAACCGCACGTTTTATCCGATTCCGACTTTTGACGAGGGGTTGAACGGCAAGGGAGTTACGCTCTGCGTTATGGACACTGGCGTTTCGCCGCACCTCGATTTGTCCGTGCCTAAAAACAGAATTATAGGCGCTGTCGATTTTATAAACGACGAAAAATACCCCTACGACGACAACGGACACGGCACTTTCGTCGCAGGCGTGGCTGTGGGCAACGGAACGCTGTCGGCAAAGAGTATACGAGGGGTTGCGCCTATGGCAAACATGCTGTCCGTCAAGGTGATAGAAAAGAAAGGAGAGAGCGGAACTTTCAAAATTCTCGACGGCATGCAATGGCTTTTCGACAATTTCAGACAGTACGGAGTTCGGGTGGTGTGCATGAGTTTCGGCGCAGAGCCTCTCGATTACGCCGACCCCCTGAAAATAGGCGCGGAAATGCTTGCAAGAAGCGGTCTTATCGTGGTTGCGGCGGCAGGAAACAGCGGGGAAAATTCATTAAAATCGCCTGCGATAAGCAACGAAGTGATAGCCGTCGGCGCTGTGGACGAAAACAACGACATCGCAAGTTTTTCCTCGCGTGGTAGATATAAGGGAATCAAACGCCCCGACGTGTATGCAAAGGGTACGAATATAAAGGGTATACAAGTAGGCGGCGTATATTCGAGCATGAGCGGAACTTCCGTTGCTGCGCCGTACGTTGCGGGAGCGTGCTGTCTGCTTTGTCAAAAGTACAGCAAAATTACGCCGTTTCAAGCAAAAACCGCAATTCTAAACGCTTCAATCGACGTGAGCGGAACAAAAGTATTCACTTTGCAACGTCCTTGAAAATGCGCTCTACGCAAGAAAGAAAGTAGTTTATTTCGCTCTCTTGCGTGTCGCAACCCACGCTTGCGCGCACAGCGCCCTGATTGATCGTTCCCATATCGAGATGAACGAGTGGCGCGCAATGCAATCCGCCTCTCACGCATATCCCGACTTCGTTGAGTTTGTCCGCAACGTAGCCGCTGTCCGCGTTTTTGAGATTGAAAGACACAACGCCCGTTTTTGTGTCGCAAGCGTAGAGCGTCGCCCCGATATGTTCGAGCGAATATATTACGGTTTTCGTTATTCTATCAATGTGTTTTTGAATTTTTGCAAGGTTGTCGAACGTCCATTTCGCGCCTTGATGAAGCGCGCATATGCCGCCCGAAAACTGTGTGCCTGCCTCGAAAGATTCGGGCATTGCGACTTTGGGAAGAGGGTCGTTTGAAAACGTACCCGTCCCGCCGTATAAAAGCGGTTTTAATTTTACGTCGTTTCGGACAATCAAAAATCCCGTGCCCTGAATACCGTGCAGTCCTTTATGACCGGGGCAAGCGAGCATACTTATTCCGCTGTTTTTGAGGCTCAGCGGAATCAAAGGCACGCTTTGCGCGCCGTCAACAATCAATTTGACGTTATTTTTTTTGCAGATATTCGCTATTTCGTCGATATTGCAAACCGCACCCGTAACGTTGCATGCGCCGCCGAAAACCATAATGTCTGCATATTTTGCGCATTTTTCCACGTTTTGAATGGGGATATGACCGCTTTTTTCTGTCTTTATTGTGTCGAGCGAGATTTTGCCCTCGCTTTTGAGTTTGTAAAGAGGGCGCAGTACCGAGTTATGCTCGTTTGTGCTTGTCACCACCTTTTCGCCGCCGTTTATCAGTCCGAATACGGCGAGATTGAGCGCTTCCGTGCAGTTTTTCGTGAACACGAGGGAATATTCCTCGCTCGCGCCGAGCATTGAGAGAAGGTATTCTCGACATTTTTGTATGCGTATGCTTTTGTCCACCGCTTCGTCGTGACCGGCTCTGCCGCTGTTTGCCGAGTGCGATACGTCGAAAAGCAATGCGTCGATGGCGCATTTGGGCTTGAATCTTGAAGTTGCGGCGTTGTCGAGATATATCATTTTTTGTCCTTATCTATGCAATTTATGCGGATTTGCACGAAAAATGTGTTCGCGCAATATATTAAAATCGAGAGCGGTTACATATATTTTCGGAGGAGATTATGAGAGAATTTTTCGTAGCGTTCCGCTCGCGCGCCGAAGCCGTGCGGTTTTATGAGGATTTGTCGTCGTATGCCATATCCTGCAAACTTATCAACACGCCCTCGTCTGCAAAAGTGGGGTGCGGAATGTCGGTGAAGTTGTTTGCAAAGGATATGCAGCAAGCAAAAATCGTACTGCAACGAGGCAGATACTCGTCCGCCATAGGCTTTTATTATTTCGGCGCGAACGGCAGCGCAATAAGACTTTGAAGTGTGAACCGCTCTGAAATGCCCGATTGCGCATATGCGCTTTCGGGCATATTAGAATGCTTGTTTCGGCATACAAGGCGACTTTTTCGGGGATGTCTGAGCGGACAACTATTGTCGAGTATGTGCGCATGCGTTTTGGTGTATCTGACGGTTTTGTTTTATAGATTATTCTCGTGACATAAACTTATAACGTAACAAAACTATGTATCGCACACGCGCAAACCCTTGCAAAATGCCCTCGTTTGTGCGATAATCGTAAATATGACGGAAGACAACAAGAAAATATACGACTTGCTCGAGCAAATGCACTATGGAGCGGACTGCGAATTGAATTTCGATTCGCCTTTCGAGTTGCTCGTTGCGGTGGTGCTGTCCGCTCAATGCACGGACAAGCGCGTAAATCAGGTCACGAGCGAACTTTTTAAGGTCGCCTCCACGCCGCAGGAATTTGCGGATATGGGCATATGCGAACTTGAAAAACATATATTTTCTTGCGGATTTTACCATAATAAGGCAAAGGCGATAAAGAGCCTCAGCCAAAGCATTCTCGATATGGGCGGTATGCCGACGACGCGCGACGAGTTGATGAAACTCACAGGCGTTGGGCGAAAGACGGCAAACGTCGTTGCGGCGGTCGCCTACGGCGAAAACGCGATAGCGGTGGACACGCACGTTTTTCGAGTGGCAAATCGCATAGGTCTCGTCCATGCAAAAACGCCCGAGCAGACCGAAGCGCAACTTATGTCCGCTTTCGACGAGAATCTTTGGTCGCACCTTCATCATCTTCTGATATTTCACGGCAGATACACTTGTCACTCTCAACGTCCTAAGTGCGACGAATGCCTCGTGAGAGGATACTGCGAGTACTATAAAAAACTTACGTCGGGCATACCGACGCAAAAGGCGAGCAAATAAAGGGATATGAAAAAATACGAGATTGTTTCAAAAAAACGACTTGCGCCCAACGTAAACGAATACGTCGTTTACGCGCCGCTCGTTGCAAAACACTGTCTTGCGGGGCAGTTTATAATTTTGCGCACCGACGAGGACGGCGAGCGCGTTCCGTTCACCGTATGCGACTATTCGCGCGCTGACGGCACGGTTTCGATTATGGTGCAGGAAGTCGGCTACACGACGGCAAAACTCGCTATGATGAACGAGGGCGATTGCCTTTGCGATTTCGTAGGACCTTTGGGCAACGCAACCGATTTGACTGCGTATAAAAACATCTGCCTTATAGGGGGAGGCATAGGCTCTGCGGTCATCTATCCGCAAGCGAAGCAACTCTTTTCGAGCGGTAAAGCGGCGGACGTTATACTCGGCGCGCGCAACAAGGATTTGCTTATGTACGTCGACGAGTTTAAGGCAAATTCAAAAGACTTGTATTTGGTCACCGACGACGGTTCGAGCGGCACAAAGGGATTCGTCACCGATATGCTCAAATCCCTTGTAGAGGGCGGAAAAGAATATGATTGCGTTTTCGCGGTCGGTCCGCTTCCTATGATGAAAGCGGTTTGCAATCTCGCAAAATCCCTCGATATTGCAGCAATCGTGAGTATGAACTCTATGATGGTTGACGGCACGGGTATGTGCGCTTGTTGCAGGCTCACCGTGGGCGGCGAAACCAAGTACGCATGTATTGACGGACCCGAATTCAACGGGCATCTCGTGGACTTTGACGAGGCTATTTCAAGAAGCAAAACGTATCGCGAAGAAGAAAAAGACCATTACTGCAATTTGAGAGGTGGGGTATGATTGAAGCAAGACACCGTATGCCGACTCAATCCGCAGAGGAAAGAAAGTGCAATTTCGACGAGGTTGCGCTCGGATATACTGCGCAACTTGCCTCAGACGAGGCGCAAAGATGTCTTAATTGTAAAAACGCGCCGTGTATGAGCGGTTGCCCCGTAGGCGTTCGCATCCCCGACTTCATTGCACACGTCAAAAAAGGCGATTTGGAAGGGGCGTATCGCACGATAAAGCAAGACAACAATCTTCCCGCAATCTGCGGCAGAGTATGTCCGCAAGAGAATCAATGCGAAAAGCATTGCGTACGCAAGGATAAACTCGGCGGAAGCGTGGCAATCGGCAATCTCGAAAGATACGTTGCCGATTACGCCGCAAAAAACGGATTTTCCGAGCATACCGTTTCCGAAAAAATCGGCAAGCGCGTGGCAATCGTTGGTTCGGGTCCGTCCTCGCTCTCGTGTGCGGCAGACCTTGCTCGCGCAGGCGTGGAAGTCACGATATTCGAGGCTCTGCACGAAGCGGGCGGCGTGCTTGTGTACGGAATTCCCGAATTTAGACTTCCCAAATCGCTCGTTAAAGAGGAAATAGAAAAGGTCTGTTCGCTCGGCGTGAAAATCGAAAAGAACGTCGTCGTAGGCAAAACCGTGCTTATAGACGAATTGCTGTTTGAATACGACGCGGTGTTTATCGGTTCGGGCGCAGGCGTACCTATGCTCTTGAAAGTCAAGGGCGAAAACCTCAACGGAGTGTATTCCGCAAACGAGTATCTTACGAGAATCAACCTTATGAAAGCCTACAAGCAAGGCTCGATAACGCCGATAAAGCGCGGCAAAAACGTAGTCGTCGTAGGCGCGGGCAACGTCGCAATGGACAGTGCAAGAACGGCGTTGCGTATGGGCGCAAACGTCAAACTCGTTTACCGCAGAGGCAGAGAGGAAATGCCCGCCCGAAAGGAAGAAATAAACCACGCCGAAGAAGAAGGCGTTGAGTTTATGCTTTTGTCGAATCCCGTCGAGATTCTCGGCGACGAGCAAGGATGCGTACGCGCGATTAAGTGCGTGAAAATGCAACTCGGCGAGCCGGACGCAAGCGGCAGAAGAAGCCCCGTCCCCATCGAGGGAAGCGAGTTCGTGGTGGAATGTGACGAAGTTATCGTTGCGCTCGGAACGAGTCCGAATCCCATAATCAAACGCAGTTTCCCGCCTTTGGAAACGACGAAGAAAGGCACGATAGTTGCTGACGAAAACGGACTTACCAATATTCCTCGTCTGTACGTCGGCGGCGACGCTATGACGGGCGCGGCAACCGTGATTCTCGCAATGGGCGCAGGCAAGCGCAGCGCAAAAGCCATACTCGAATCCTTCAAAAACTGAAAATCGGTTATCTAACCAATCAAAATCAACGGAATAACAAATGTTAGAAGCGTTGATTTCCCACTATAAAACGCACAAAAGAGGTCAATATGTTTCTCGACTATGTGAAAATTTTTATAAAAGCAGGCAACGGCGGCAACGGAAAAGTGTCCTTCCACCGTGAAAAGTTCGTTCCCAACGGCGGACCGGACGGCGGCGACGGCGGCAACGGCGGCGACGTGGTGTTTGTTGCGGACAAAGAGATAAACACACTCATAGATTTCAAATTTCAGAAGTTTTACCGCGCGCAGAACGGCGGCGACGGCGAGGCGAAGAATTGCACCGGCAAATCCGCGCCCAATCTCGTCATAAAAGTTCCCGTCGGCACTGTGATTCGCGACACGGAAAGCGGAAAGGTCATCGCCGACCTCTTTGACGACGGCGAAACTTTCGTCGCTCTAAAAGGCGGCAGAGGCGGCAAGGGCAACAACCGTTTTGCGCACGCAAGACGTCAAGCGCCCTCTTTCTCGCAACTCGGCGAAACTACCGACGAACATCAGGTTACCCTCGAACTCAAAACCATTGCGGACGTAGGTCTTGTAGGATTCCCGAACGTCGGTAAATCCACGCTTTTGTCCGTGCTTACGAGCGCGAAACCCAAAATCGCAAACTATCACTTCACGACAATCAATCCAAATCTCGGCGTAGTGCAGATGTTCGACGACAGTTTCGTCATAGCGGACATTCCGGGTCTTATTGAGGGCGCAAGCGAGGGCGCGGGACTCGGGCACTATTTCCTTCGCCACATCGAAAGAGTGCGCCTCATTGTTCATATCGTCGACATCAGCGGCAGCGAGGGCAGAGACCCAATCGACGATTACAACAAAATCAACGCCGAACTTGCAACTTACAGCGAAAAACTCGCTTCCATTCCGCAACTCGTCGTCGCAGGCAAAGCGGATTTGCTCACCGACCGCTTAGAAATCGAAAAGTTTGAAAAGGCAATCGGCAAAAAGGTTTTCGTCGTATCTTCCGTCACGCACGAAGGACTTGACGAACTTCTTTCCGCAATGAAACAGCAAGTCGATCAACTTCCGCCTCCTCAACGTATTCAGCGTGACGAAACCTTTGAACTCGAACCCAAATCCGACCAGAAATTCACCGTATCTCGTCTTCCCGACGGCTCGTTCTTCGTCGACGGCGGACTCGTTGATTTTCTCATTCAAAACGTCACCATTTCATCCCAAGATTCCTTCGCCTTCTTCCAAAAGGTACTCAAAGACCGCGGCGTAATTGCCGAACTGAAAAAGAAAGGTATGAAAGAGGGGGATATAGTGGTTATCGGCGACATCGAATTCGAATGGGTGGATTAAACGCAACCACAGAGCGAATAACTTCGGCAGAGCCGCACTTTGTAAACGGAATGTGCTAATTCGCAGACGGAACACGAGCCGCAAGGCGGCGAGCCATTGCTCAAACGGCGCTGAGGCAAAGTCAATCGCCCACATCGTCATTCAGAGCGTAGCGTGGGAATCCCCTAAATAGAAATGAAAACTTTTGGGGCGATTGTCAAAAGCCGCACTTGTTCTCGCAATCACTAACCGCGCAGAAAATTTGTGCTATCAGTTCAGACACGGATAAAAATTCAAGCCGCAGTTTCGCAAGATTATCTGCTTGGTGAAGCGTGCTAAGCACGCAAGCGGTTAACGAGCACTTATTCGAAGCGTACTTATAAACGGAATGTGTGACTTCGAAGACGAAACACGAGCCGCAAGGCGGCGAGCCTATGAGCGCCGAACTCGACGATTAGTACAAGTGAGCGGGCGAGTGTGGATTTTTTTCGCCCGTGAACGAGTGGCATAACAAGAGGACGATACTTTTCTATGTGAGTGCCGATTGTCGCCCCCACGAACGATGATTGCTTATGTAGAGAAATGCCCTTAATTGAGTGGTGGGAGAAAAGCCCGAGAGGGAAAGAGGGGGCTTCTATTTTGAGTTACACGCCCCACACTTTTTTAGAGGAAGAATTAGCTCTGTGAGGAAGGGGGAACTTAAATTTTAGAGTTATAAACGCTCACTGTTTAGAGAAACAACAAAAAAAAGCACCTTGCTCGCAAGGTGCTTTGTCATAACTTTTTGCTTATTACTTGTACTCTTGAATAAACTTCTTGAAGAAGCCGACGCATTCTTCGATGGATTTTATATCCACGTTTTCGTTTGAGGCGTGCATACCGCCGAGTTGGTCGAACGAGAGGGCGCAAGGCGTGCAACGTATTGCGTTTGTTGAAATTTGTTGCAACACTCTGCAATCCGTGCCGCCGAACATAAGATAGGGCACGACTGCGACGTCGGGGTACACTTCGTTGAGCGCTTTTTTGTACATCTGATAGCCTTCGCCGTTGATATCGATCATGGGCGACGCTTCGCGAGATTGCAAAACTTCCACTTCGAGGTCGTATTTCTTTGCGAGTTTACGGAGTTTGTTGAAGCAATCTTCGCTCTTATCGGTGGGCGCAAAGCGCAAATTTGCCACAACCCACGCGTCTTGCGGAATTACGTTCGGAGCGGACGCGCCGCTCGACATCGTAAACACCATTGTGGTTGCAAACATCGAATTGCCGTATGCCGCATTGATTTTCGGCGCGAGTTTTGACACCCACCAGCCCGTAAGACCTATCGTCTTGCAGAATCCTTTGAGAGGGGAAGCAAGCGCGTCGCCGAGTCCGTAAATCATGGCTTTTGCCGCTTTGGACATCTTGGGTTTGAAAACGGTGTGATGCTCGCAGTAATTCACAAACGCCGCAAGTCTTGCAATGGGCGTATGCTTGGGCGGTTGCGAACTGTGTCCGCCTTTGCCGTGAGCGATAAACTTTACGTCGGCGTAGCCTTTTTCCAAAATACCGACCGCCGCAACGTCTTTTTTCATAAGGCTGAAAGCCTTTTTTATGATTGCGCCGCCTTCGTCAACGACGAGGAAGGGGGTTATGCCTTGCGATTTGAACCAGTCGCGCGCCATAGAAGCGCCCGGACCCGACGTTTCTTCGTTGTCGCTGTAACTCAAATACACGTCTTGTTCGGGTACGAAGCCTTGCTCGATGAGTTCGTCAACGGCTTGAATGGTGGAAAAGAGCGTGTTTTTGCAGTCCATTGCGCCTCTGCCGTACACTTTGCCGTCAACGACGGTTGCGCTGAACGGGGGATATTTCCAGTCGCCGCCGACTGCGGGAACTACGTCTTGGTGCGCCATAAGCACGAGAGGACGAGCGGAAGATTTGCCGCGCCACTTGTAAAGAAGCACGTCGCCGCCCACTTCGATTTTCTCGCAATTTTGCTTGACGCGGGGAAATTCCTCGTCGAGAACCTTGTGGAAAGCCTCGAAGTATTCGTGACCGCTATTTGTGACGGTGGGGCATTGAATGAGTTTTACAAAACTGTCAACGTATCCGTTTTGGTTTTTCATAAATTACCTCGCAAATGAGAATAGAGATATTATACAACCAAAGCAAATAATAAACAAGTGTCATTTTTTGAAATTTTGATTATAGAGCGAAATTTGGTGTGAAAATAAAAAATAAAAGCGCATACGGCGTACAAAATAATAAAAATCAGTTGCAAGAACGATTGATTTATGGTATATTCAATCTTGCGCCGGCGTGGTGAAACTGGCAGACGCGCTGGACTCAAAATCCTGTGGACTAATCATCCGTGTCGGTTCGAGTCCGACCGCCGGCACCAACGAAAAAACAACCTTGCAAACAACCGTGAGGTTGTTTTTTCATATATCAGCACAAGCCGAGTGCTTGCACGCGAGATTGTGCGGATATATGAAAAAAAATAAGCGTTCACGCTTTTGCAAGGTTGCTTTTGAGTGCCCGTAGGCGGTATTCCATACCGCCGCAAAACAAGCCGAGTGTTATAAACGCTCGGTTTTTCTATGCCGTTTTGCCGTCCGATTTATCGCCTTTCGTCGTCGCGTTGTAGCACAGTGAAAAGCGAAAGTCAACGGCAAAAATTTTTACCGAAAACTTTGAAATTGACGATTATAACGTAATATTTTTTGCTGTTCGTTGACTTCCGTCTAACCAACTATAAGGTAAAAAACTTCTATCTTTTCCCGGTGCTACCCCCGTTTTCGCCGAAAGGCGAAATAAATCGGAGGTAAAATACAATGAAAGAAGTAAACAAAGGCATTTTGGATAACGACGTAGTTATCTCGACAGAAAACATAAAAA
>CAVBBF010000011.1:0-35440 GCA_963593735.1 Phascolarctobacterium succinatutens | reverse complement strand
TTTCTATTTAGGGGATTCCCACGCTACGCTCTGAATGACGACGTGGGCGATTGACATCACCGCAATGCCGTTTGAGCAATGGGTCATCGCCTTGCGACTCCAATTCCGTTTTCAAATTAGCACATTCCGTTTATAAGTAGGCTACGAATAAGTTTTCTTTTACCGCTTGCGTGCACCGCACGCCCTCACCAAGCAAGCACTCGCACGGAATTGCGGTTTGAGTTCTTGTCCGTCTTATTTGGGAGAGTAAAGAGGGCTTGCGCGGTTAGTAGAGCAATAAATCGAGCGAGGCTCTTGGCATTACGCACAGTTGCGTATTGCCTTTGCCTCAGCGACGATTTTTGCTATAATTATTCATTATATTTGCGCTATGGGCAAAATAAAATATTGCCTTATAAATTCCGTAGTGATATAATACATAAAAATAATTCTTTTCAGGCGGATTATGAAACAAGATATTAAAAAATTGCAAGAATTCGTAGGACAAAACGGAATTGACGCGTACGTCGTGTTTACAAGCGACGATCACGGCAGCGAATACGTTGTGGATCACTTCAAAACGCGCGAGTTTCTGTGCGGATTTACGGGGAGCGCAGGCACGCTCGTCGTGACGAAGGACAACGCGTATCTGTGGACGGACGGAAGATACTTCATTCAAGCGGCAGAGCAACTCAAATCGACCGATACCGTGCTTATGAAAGCGGGCGAAGAAGGCGTGCCGTCAATTTTCGAGTTTGTGAAAAAACTCTCTGACGCGCCCAAAATCGCGTTCGATTTTACGACCGCAACCGTCGAATTCGTCGAGGCGTTGAACAAAAACGTTAAGGGCGTAGAACTTGTGGACTCGGGCGAAATTATTGACCGTATTTGGCAAAATCGACCCGAAGTCGAGCCGACGAAGGCTTGGTTTTTGCCGAGCGGCGCGGCAGGCGAGAGCATAGAAAGCAAGATTGAAAACCTAAAAAAAGACCTCGAAAAACAAGGTTGCGAATATGCGCTCGTATCCTCTCTCGACGACATTGCGTGGCTTTTGAATATGCGCGGTAGCGACATTCAATACAACCCCGTCAACTATGCCTATGCAATCGTGTCCGCAGACGGCGCGACACTGTTTGTCGACGAGAGAAAACTCGACGAAAAATGCAAGAAAATTCTCGCCGAAAATCATATAAGCATACTGCCTTACGGCGACGTTTACGGCATAGTTTCTGAAATCGACGGCAAAGTGCTTATCGACAAAGAAAAGACCAACTATGCGCTGTTTTCTCGCATAAAGAACGCAAAAGAAACCGAATCTTTCCCCACGACCGTGAGAAAGGCAGTGAAGAACGCTGTTGAGATTAGAAATATGAAAAAAGCGCACGTCGAGGACGGCGTGGCTATGCTCAAATTTATGCGCTACCTCAAAGAGCGCGCAGGCAAGGAAGAAATGAGCGAAATCTCGCTTGCCGACAAACTCGAAGGGTTCAGAAGAGAGAGCAAAAACTTCCTCGATTTGAGTTTTGACACAATTTGCGGATACGCTTCAAACGGCGCAATCGTGCATTATTCCGCAACGTCCGAAACGGACAAAAAAGTCGAAAACAAGGGCTTGCTCCTTGTTGACAGCGGCGCGCAATATCGCTACGGCACGACGGACATCACCCGTACTTTCGCAATGGGCAAAGTCACGAGCGAGGAAAAGAGGGCGTTCACAATCGTGCTTAAATCGCATATCGCGCTTGCAAGGGCGGTATTTCCCAAAGGCACTTCGGGCGCGCGCCTCGATATGATTTCAAGAGAGCCGATGTACAGGTTCGGTCTGGATTTCAAACACGGCACGGGTCATGGCGTAGGCTATTTGCTCAATGTCCACGAAGGCCCGCAAAATATCTCGCCGAGAGCGTTCACGCCAAAGTTTGCCGTTTTGCCCGGTATGATTACGTCCAACGAACCCGGGTTTTACGAGGAAGGAAAATTCGGAATAAGGCACGAAAATCTCGTGCTTTGCGTGGAAAAGGAAAAGACGGAACACGGCGCTTTCTGCGCTTTTGAAACCATTACGCTCGTGCCTTTCGACATCGACGCAATCGACGTAAAGATACTTGACGAGGGCGAAAAAGCGTGGCTCAACGCATATCATAAGAAAGTGCGCAATGTCATCGGAAAACACCTTGAAGGCAAGGACTTGAAGTTCCTCGAAAAAGCGACGAGAGAAATCTGAAATTAAACCGAAAAGCGCAAAACAAAACTTTAACAATCCCAAAAGCAGGCATAAAGCCTGCTTTTTGTGTCGTTCGTTATAAAAACGTTGGTTTTTAATCCTTTGGTTCTATCGAATCGCTGTCACTTGCAGGTTCGATTCCGTTTTCTACAAAAACGCAGTTGTCGCTTTTAGGTTCGCACTCGGCGGCGGATTCGAGTTTGTATTCTTTGGTGGCGGTGGATTCGCCAAGAGCAAAGCGGTAGTCCTTTTTGACGATATGTTTTATATAGGGGTAGAGAAGCACCGCAACGGCAAACACCCAAGCGCCGGGGTCGCCGAAGCAGAGCGCGATATACGCGCCGTTTGAGGCATACGCGTTTGTTGCGCCGCCGTTGACAAGGGGCGGCAAGAAGGTGCATATAAGTACTCTCGCAATGAGTTCGCCTGCGCCGGCGGCAAGCGTCCATCCCGATTTGCCTATGCCTTGCACCGCGTTGCGCAGCACGAAAAGCGTGGACAGGAAGAAGAACAGCGACAAGTCGATATAAAGGAAGGTGTTGCCGAAATATACTGATTTTTCGCTTATCTTGTCCGCACTCAAAAAAATGCGTTGATACGCGCCGTTTATGGTGAGCAAAAGTCCGATGCCCGAGCATATGACGGTGAGAACGAAGCCGAGCAAAATGGCTTGATTCGTGCCTTTTTTCACTCTTTCGGTGAGCCCCGCGCCGAGATTTTGGGCATTGAAACTCACCATCGCCGTGCCGAGAGCAGACAGAGGTGCCATTGCGAAGTTTATGAGTTTGTTTGCCGCGCCCACGCCGTTTTGAGCGGGGTTGCCAACGACCATAAGTCCGTCGGGAAGAAGGTCGAATTTTATTGTTTCGGAAAGCATTACGATAAGACCTATCGACAGCACGGAAAATTGAAGCCCGAGCGGTATGCCTTGCTTGACGTGCGCCCATATGTCGCTCCACGCAATCTTGAAATCCTGCTTTTTGAGGCGCAAAAACTTGTATTTTACAAAGGTGTAGACAAAGCACGCTATCGTGCAAAGCGTTTGGGTGAGTATCGTCGCTCCGGCGGCTCCGGCAACGCCCCAGTGGAACACTTTGATGAAAAGCAAATCGAGGGCGATGTTCATAATCGTGGATACGAGAAGAAACAGCAACGGCGTGAAGGAATCGCCTATGCTGCGCAATATGCTGATTATGAAATTGTAAAAGAGTTGGGCGATTGTGCCGAGGAATATAACAAGGCAGTAGGTGTACGCCGCCTTGAACACGACGGGGTTTTGCTCGGTGACGTTGACCCACGCAAGCATGGGCTTTATGCAAAACACCGAAACAAGCGTCAATATCACCGTGATTATTGCGCAAAGGATAAACTGCGTTGCAAAGGACTTGCGCACGCCGTCCTCGTCGTGCGAGCCGAGTTTGCTTGACAGCACCACGCAGAATCCTGCCGTACAACCGAATGCGAACTGCATAAATATGAACACGAGAGGAGAAGTGTCGTTGACACCCGCAACCTCGTCCGCGCTTAAAGTCTGTCCGCATATCGCCGCGTCCGAGAGTATGTAAAGTTGCTGCAAAAGATAGGACACGATTATCGGCAAGGTGAATTTGACGATAACCTTGATTATCGACCCCTTTGTCAAGTCGATCTGTCCGAACAGATTTTTTATTTTGTCCGCAAAGGACGGTTTTTGTGAATATGTTTCGCTCATATAGTTTGTGTGAATTGACGGGTGCTTTTATTGTTGCTCCAACGGATATTGCATTATATTTGGATTGCATAATGCTGTCAAGCGTTTTGAAAAAAGTGAGATTGTAAAATTTTTGTATATGAGCGGCCAAAGGTCTATCTATGTTAGGCGTGAAAAAAACGAGAGCAAAAGGAACCGATTTGCAAGAGGCTGCGTCGGCGCATTTCGGGAACCGATTTGCAAAATGCGTAGGCGGCTTATCTATAAATGAAACGGGTGCGTAAGCGCACGCATATCCGCGCATATGCGCATGCGCGAGCAGCGCTCGAACACAGTTGACAAAAACGACTTTTTGTCGATTATTTAACAAAAAAAATACACATCGTGTATTAGATTAAAAAATTTTAATGAAAAATCAAAATAATGCCGTTTTTTGTTTGACACGGACGTTTTATTTTGGATATAATGCCCATATCATTAAAGAGCAAACCAAATCGCAACGCACAACTTGCGGAACATCGAATCCGCACACACCACTACATATTGTGGTATAGGAGCGCGCTATGAAGATTTTGGAGGAGCGCATTTTGAGGGACGGCAAGGTCAAACCCGGAAACGTCCTCAAAGTCGGCGGATTTCTCAATCATCTTATTGATCAACAACTGTTGGACGAGATTGGAAAGGAAATTTCTGCGCTCTTTTGCGGACAAAATATAACCAAAATTCTGACAATCGAAGCATCGGGGATAGCCATAGCGTGCGCAGCCGCGCACTATGTGCAAGCGCCGGTGCTTTTTGCTAAGAAAAGTAAGACGATAAATATATCCTCGGACTGCTACTGCGCCGAGGTTTATTCTTTTACGCACCAAGTTTCCAAGGTGATCATGGTCGAAAAGGATTTTATCCGCGCAGACGATCGAGTGCTTATCGTTGACGATTTCCTCGCAAACGGCGCGGCAATCAACGGACTTATGAGCATAGTCGAGCAAGCGGGCGCAACGCTTGTGGGTTGCGCCGTGGCAATCGAGAAAGGCTTTCAAGGCGGCGGCGACGCTTTGAGGGGAAAGGGCGTGAACGTCCAAAGCCTCGCTCTCATCGACAGTATGGACGATGACGGAAACATAGTTTTCAGACATTAACGGAATTTGCGCTAAAACGGCGTGAATATAGACAATCACAATGCCTAACGGCAAAATTAAAGGAGAAACGTATGAAAAAGAAAGTATTGGCACTTGTGCTTTGCTTGGCTCTCGTAACCGCTTTGGTTATCGGTTTGGTTGCTTGCAACAACAAAAGAGACGACGACGTCGAAATCGTCAAATTGCCCGCTTGCGACATCGAAACGCCCGATTATTCCAATCTTCAAATCCCCGCCGACTTCAAAATCGGTATGATTTGCTTGCACGACGAGAACTCTACTTACGACGCAAACTTCATCAACGCTATGAAAGAAGTTCAGGCAGAGTTTGGTCTTTCCAATGAACAAGTCCTCATTTACACCGGTATTCCTGAAGGAAACGAATGCTACGTTAAGGCGTGCGAACTCGCCAACAAGGGTTGCGATATAGTTTTTGCAGACTCTTTCGGTCATGAAGAGCATATGCTCAAAGCAGCAAAGCAATATCCCAATACTCTCTTTGCTCACGCAACCGGCACACAAGCGGCAGGTGAGAATCTTCCGAACTTCGTCAATGCGTTTGCTTCCATCTATGAAGGCAGATACCTTGCAGGCGTTGCGGCAGGAATGAAACTCAACGAAATGATTGAGAGCGGAGATATCACCGCAGAACAAGCAAAAATGGGTTACGTCGGCGCATTCACTTATGCAGAAGTTATTTCCGGTTACACCTCATTCTATCTCGGTGCAAAATCCGTTTGTCCTTCCGTCACGATGGACGTTACGTTCACGGGAAGTTGGTATGATGAAACGAGAGAGAAAAACGCTGCTCTCAGCCTCATCAAGAAAGGCTGTGTGCTCATCAGCCAACACGCAGACTCAATGGGCGCACCCAACGCTTGCGAAGAAAAGGGCGTTCCCAACGTTTCTTACAATGGTTCTACCGTAAACGCTTGCCCCAACACCTTCATCATCTCGTCGAGAATCAATTGGGCACCGTATTATAGATATATCATCGCTCAAACCGTAAAGGGTGAAAAAGTGGACACGAACTGGACAGGCACTCTGAAAACCGGTTCTGTCGAACTCACAGACCTTGGTGGAAAGGCTATGGCAGCAGGCACGGTTGAAAAAATCGTTGCCGTGCGCGATCAACTTTTGAAGGGCACTCTCCATGTGTTTGAAACGAGCACATTTACCGTTAAAGGCGAGACGCTCAAAACATATAAAGTTTCTGAAAACGAGGTTGTGAAAAAAGGATATTTTGCAGAATCCGAGTTCCGTTCGGCTCCGTACTTCGATGTCGAAATTGACGGCATAACATTGCTTACACGTGTATACAGCAAGGATGATTATAAGGAAATCTAATTAGTGATTAAATTTGTCGGATAAGCGAGCGTTGCTCGCTTATCCGAAACAATTTTTTAGCACCGAAGGGTGCTTTAACTCTTTTCGGAGGACTTGCAATGAGCGAAATCATTGTAGAAATGAAAAACATTTCCAAGAGATTCGGAAGTACGATTGCAAACTCGAACGTCGATTTCGACGTTCGTAAGGGCGAAATCCTTTCCGTTCTCGGCGAAAACGGCAGCGGCAAGACCACGCTGATGAATATGCTCGCAGGCATATACTTTCCCGACGAAGGCAAAATCTTCGTGAATGGTGAAGAAGTGGTCATCAAATCGCCCATCGATGCGTTCAAGTACAAAATCGGCATGATTCACCAACACTTCAAACTCGTCGATTTGTTCACTGCGTGCGACAATATCATTTTGGGCGAAAAATTTGAGTTCGATTTTAATGGCGAAGTCGAAAAAATCAAAAACGAAGATAAAAACAACGCCAAAGCAAAGGTTTTGGCGGTTTTGCAATATATTGCGCTTCCGTTCAAGGCGTTCGGAGCGTACGTCAAATTCGACTATCTGAAAAGAAATAGAGCGAAAAAACTTCAGGAAGTCGTGGACAAATACGGATTCAACCTTGATTTATCGAGGAAAGTTTACGATTTGTCCGTTTCCGAAAAACAGACCGTCGAAATCATAAAAGTGCTGTATCGAGGTGCGGATATTCTCATCCTTGACGAGCCTACCGCCGTCCTTACGCCTCAGGAAATCAAAAAACTCTTCGACGTTTTGCGCAAGATGAGAGAGGACGGCAAGTCAATCATCATAATCACGCACAAACTCAACGAGGTTATGGAAATCAGCGACAGAGTGGCGGTGCTTCGCAAAGGCAAGCACATTGCAACCGTCAATACCTGCGAGACGAGCGAACAACAACTCACCGAAATGATGGTGGGCGAAAAGGTTGAACTCGAAATCAGCAGAACAATTCCTCACGATGTGAAAAAGCGTATCGTTGTTGAAAATCTCACATGCAAGAACAGAGAGGGTATGTACGCTCTCACGGACGTTTCGTTCAATCTCTATTCGGGTGAAATCCTCGGCGTTGCCGGAATTGCGGGAAGCGGACAGAAAGAAATGCTCGAATCTATTGCAGGGCTCGTTCGTCTCGAAGATGGAAGTATAAAATATTTTGATCCGAAACAAAACGAGCAAGAGGTAGATTTGCGTTCAAAAACTCCCGTGCAGATAAGGGAACTCGGTGTAAGATTGTCCTTCGTCCCCGAAGACAGACTTGGTATGGGGCTCGTGGGAAGTATGAACCTCGTGGACAATATGATGCTCCGTTCATACAGCAAAGGTCACTCGATGTTTGTTGACAGACACTCGCCCAAAACGCTCGCGGAAACTATTGTCCACGAACTCGGAGTTTCCACTCCGTCAGTCAAAACTCCCGTCAGACGTCTGTCGGGCGGCAACGTGCAAAAAGTGCTTGTCGGTCGTGAAATCGCCTCTTCTCCGACCGTGTTAATGGCGGCTTACCCCGTCAGAGGTTTGGATATAAACTCGTCGTATATGATTTACAATCTTCTCAACGAACAGAAAGAGAAGGGCGTTGCGGTTGTGTTCGTCGGCGAAGACCTCGACGTTTTGCTCGCGCTTTCGGACAGAATCCTCGTTATGTGCGGCGGAAAAGTCAGTGGGATCGTGGACGCAAGAAATACGACCAAAGAAAATATCGGTATGCTTATGACAAAGATGCCCGATACCGTCGAAGTTTTCGACGATTACAAAACCGAAAAGGAGGAAAACGTCAATGGCTAAAACCGTCAGAGAACCTCTTTTACATCTCGTCAAAAGAACGGATTCAAACCCCAAAAGAGCGTGGCTCATTCGTATTGCGGCGTTTGTCGTCTCGATATTGTTGTGCGCAATAGTTACGGTTGGCGTCACGGGTGAGGGATTCGGTTTCTTTTTTAAATACTTCTTCAAAGGAGTTTTCGGTTCCGAACTGCAAATTTGGAATTTGTTGCGCGAAACCGCAATACTTCTTTTGCTTGCGCTTGCCGTGACTCCGTGTTTCAAAATGAAGTTTTGGAATATCGGCGGTGAAGGACAGGTGCTTATGGGCGCGCTCGGTTGCGCGGTAATAACATATTATCTCGGAGGAAAAGCGAACGACGCAGGTACAATTATCCTTGCTTTTTTGGTGTCGCTCCTCTTTGGTATTGCTTGGTCGGTAATCCCTGCTCTGTTCAAGGCAAAATGGAATACCAATGAAACGCTTTTGACGCTTATGATGAACTATATCGCAACTTGTCTTGTCAATTATTTCATCAAAAAAGTAAAACCGAACGGAACGGGCGATCTGTTCTTTACCGAAGGCGTTACTCCTGCGATTGCCGGAAACGAATACATACTTACCTTGATTATAGTTGCTGTTATAACCGCTATCATTGCGATTTACCTAAAGTACAGCAAGCACGGATATGAACTCACCGTCGTCGGAGAAAGTCCAAACACTGCTCGTTATATCGGAATTAACTCCAAAAAGGTTATCATCAGAACACTCATCCTTTGCGGTTTGATTTGCGGTATTGCGGGATTCTTGCTCGTATCCGTCAAAAACCACTCCATTCACGGATCTTCGACTGTGAACGGAAGAGGATTTACTGCCGTTCTTATATCTTGGCTCGCGCATTTCAATCCTCTTGCAATGTTGCTTACATCTTTTCTCGTCGTGTTTATAACAAACGGCGCAAACGAGGTTGGTGCGTACGGAAGACTCGGCACATCCTATCCGTCGGTTATGACAGGTATATTCTTCCTTTGCATAATCGCAACCGAGTTCTTCATCAACTACAAAGTCGTGTTCAAATACTCTCTCGTCGGAAACAATCTTAAACTTGCTTCCGTCGTCACCAAAGAGTACGTTCAGGACAGCGGAGCGGAAGAAACTTCTGCAATCGCAACCGAATCCGCCGACAACGAAACGAACGTCGGCGAGGACTCTGTTTCAGCGCCGTTCAGCGACGAAACGAAGGAGGAAAAGTGATATGGTTGAAATGATAGTTCAGGCAATCAGAATCGGCGCGGTGTTCCTGTTCGGTTCTACAGGTGAAACGATTATCGAAAAATCGGGTCACCTCAATCTCGGAATCCCCGGCACTATGTGCCTCGGAGCGGTCGGCGGCTGTATCGGCGCAAACCTCGCTTACAACAACGGCGCAAGCGACTTCGGCGTTATCCTTATGGCTATCCTTATGGCTATGCTGTTTGCGGGCTTTATGGGCTTGATTTACGGCTTCTTTACGATTACGCTCAGATGTAACCAAAACGTCACGGGTCTTACTCTCACCACTCTCGGAACGGGCGTACTTGGATTTTGGGGACGTATGATGGCAAAAGACGGCACGACCTTCGTTCGCGCAAGCAAATGCTTTACCGCACCTATGTTCGGCACTGTCGGCGACGACGCTTTCTCGCAAATCTTCCTTTCGCACGGCACGCTCATTTACGTTGCGGTCATAATCGCAATCGTTGTCGCTTTTGTGTTGAGAAAGACAAGAAAAGGACTTTCTCTTTCCGCTGTCGGTGAAAATCCTGCGGCGGCGGACGCAGTTGGTATCAATGTCATAGGCTACAAATACACCGCTTGCGTACTCGGCGCGGCAATAGCGGGACTCGGCGGCGCGTGCTACATCTTGACTTGCACGAGAGGCTCGCTCGAATACGTCGTTGACGCTTTCGGATGGCTTGCGGTTGCACTCGTTATCTTCTCGTTGTGGCGTCCGGGTATCGGCATTATCGGTTCGTTTATTTTCGGTATTCTTTATATCGTGGCTTCTTACGATGTCATCCCGACAGATCTTGCCGGGAAGGAAATTGTGCAAATCATTCCTTATGCGGTTACGGCACTCGTGCTTATCGTCATTTCATTCTTCAACAAGCGCGAAACTCAACCGCCTGCGGCACTCGGCACATCCTACTTTAGAGAAGATAGATAAGCTATTTGCGCCGAATGCAAAACACTTGTCACCCATCTTTTCAAGATGGCTAGACAAATATTTTGGCGCAAACGTCCTGTCACAAACAAATCAGAGCATTTGTTTGTGACGTAAGGGGTTGCAACTTTGAGGCGGCTCGGCAGTTGCAACGACACAAGTTGATGCTCACAACGATTCTTCGTCGTTCCATAAACTACGGCTCCGCCTGTCTACGAGCAACGTTTGGGCGGCTGCGAAGCCGAATGATTCAAAAGTTATCAAGCAAACTCTGCAATAAAATACTAAAACTAATTAAAGTCGTTTATTTGAAATGCAATAAAACCAAAAATCCCTCGCAGTTGCGAGGGATTTTTGGTTTCTATCATTAATGATATTTCGTTTATTAATACTTAACAAATCAGTCTTCAAATTTCTCGACGGTTATGCCGGCTTCGGCAAAAAGTTGCATCGAAAATTCGTCGGGGTAGGGGTTTTTGTACACGACCCTCTTTATGCCGCTGTTGATGATGATTCGGGTGCAGATGGTGCAGGGTTGGTGCGTGCAGTAAAGCGTTGCGCCGTCAACCGAAACGCCCAATTTCGCCGCTTGCGTGATTGCGTTTTGTTCGGCGTGGACGGCATAGCATTTTTCCGCGCAAGTGCCGCTTTTGATGCCCAATTGGTCGCGCATGCAGTAGCCTTTGTCGCGGCAGTTTAGTATGCCCGAAGGCGCGCCGTTGTAGCCCGTTGTCAAAATGCGCTTGTCCTTGACGATAATCGCGCCAATCGCTCTGCCTTGACGAGCGCAACTTGTCCAAGTGGACACAAGCTCCGCCATATCCATAAATCTTTTGTCCCAGTTGTTCATTTTGCACCTTCTTTCTGTTTATAAAATGATGTTATCACAAAATGTAGCATTATTCAACAAGGACTTTGAAAAAATCTATGCAAAATCTCAAAAAAATCCGTCACAATATATTGACATTTGGCAACCTATGGTATAAACTGTTAGCAGTCAGTCGGAAAGACTGCTAAAAACAAATTTCAAACTCGAAATCGGAGGCATAATATGACAATAAAACCATTGTTTGACAAGGTTGTCATCAAGGCAATTGAAACTGATGAAAAAACCGCAAGCGGAATCGTTCTTCCCGGCGCGGCTAAAGAAAAACCCCAACTTGCAAGAGTTATCGCCGTAGGTCCGGGCGGCACTATCGACGGCAACGACGTGAAGATGCAAGTCAAGGTGGGCGACACTGTTCTTTATAGCAAATATGCAGGCAGCGAGTTCAAAGTCGACGGCGAAGAAGTCGTCATCGTAAGTCAATCGGACATACTCGCAATCGTTGATTAAGGAGACTATTTATGGCAAAACAATTCAAATACGGCGATGACGCAAGAAAGGCTCTCGAAGCAGGCGTCGACGCATTGGCAAATACAGTTAAAATCACTCTCGGTCCGAAGGGCAGGAACGTCGTTCTCGATCGTCCGTACGGCTCGCCGCTTGTGACCAACGACGGCGTTACTATCGCAAAGGACGTAGTCTTGGAAGACCCGTTTGAAAATATGGGCGCGCAAATCATAAGAGAAGTTGCAACCAAGACAAACGATGTCGCAGGCGACGGCACTACGACCGCTTCGGTTCTTGCCCAAGCAATCGTAAAAGAAGGCTTGAAAAACGTTGCAGCAGGCGCAAATCCTATGGTGCTTAAACGCGGCATTATGAAGGCAACCGAAGCCGCCGTCGAAGAACTCAAAAAGATAAGCAAGGACGTTGAGGACAAGACCGCAATCGCGCAAGTCGCTTCAATTTCCGCAAGCGACGAAAAGATAGGTCAACTCATTTCCGACGCTATGGAAAAGGTCGGCAAAGACGGCGTAATCACCATCGAGGAAGGCAAGGCTATGACCACCGAACTCAACGTTGTGGAAGGTATGCAATTCGACAGAGGCTACGTTTCGCCCTATCTTGTCACCAACACCGACAAGATGTCCGCCGAACTCGACAACCCGGTCATCCTCATCACCGATAAGAAGATCAGCAACATTCAAGAACTTCTTCCGCTTCTCGAACAAGTGCTTAAAAACGGCTTGAAACTGCTCATCATCTCCGATGACATCGAAGGCGAAGCGCTCACGACCATCATCGTCAACAAACTCAAAGGCGTGTTCAACGTCGTGGCGGTCAAAGCACCCGGATTCGGCGACAGAAGAAAGGCGTATCTCGAAGACATCGCAATTCTAACCGGCGGCACTTATATATCAAGCGACCTCGGCTACGAACTCAAAGACGTCACGCTCGATATGCTCGGCAGAGCAAAATCCGTGCGTGTTGATAAGGACAATACGACAATCGTCGGCGGCGCAGGCGCAAGCGAAGACATCGCCGCAAGAGTTGCGTCCATTCGCGCTCAAATGGCTGAATCCACATCCGACTACGACAAAGAAAAACTTCAAGAGCGTGTCGCGAAACTCGCAGGCGGCGTTGCCGTTATCGGCGTAGGCGCGGCAACCGAAGTTGAAATGAAAGAGAAGAAACTCCGCATCGAAGACGCTCTCAACGCAACTCGCGCGGCAGTGGAAGAAGGTATTGTCGCAGGTGGCGGCACTGCATTGCTCTCGATTATACCCGCAGTCAAGAAGGCATGCGCAAAACTCGAAGGCGATGAAGCAACGGGCGCAAAGATCGTTCTCCGCGCTCTCGAAGCCCCGGTGCGTCAAATCGCTGCAAACGCAGGTATCGATGGCGGCATAGTTGCCAACACCATTATGTCCGCAAAGAAGCAAAACTACGGCTTCGACGCACAAAAAGAAGTCTATTGCGATATGGTCAAAGCAGGCATTCTCGACCCGACCAAAGTCACGCGTAGCGCACTTCAAAACGCCGCTTCCGTCGCGTCCACTTTGCTCACGACCGAAAGTCTTGTCACCGACATAAAGGAGCCGACAAGTGCTGCCCCCAACGGCGGTATGTCCCCCGAAATGTATTAAAACTGCGCCAAATCGCGCCTAACTTTGTTAGCACCCCTTGTCTGCCAACTCATTTACGCTTAGTAAATTAGGGTTGTCATTCAAGGGGTGCTTTCGCGTTATCCATCAGCGCAAAAATCGTTTTCAAGGCAATGCTGACACGCAGTTTGCGTATAGGCATTTGCCTTGATAGATTTATTGCGCTACTACCGCGCAAGCCCTCTTTACTCTCAAAATAAGACGAGCAAAGACACAAACCGCAATTCCGCGCGAGTGCTTGCTTGGTGAGAGCGCGCTGCGCACGCAAGCGGATAAACGAATACTTATTCAAGGCGTACTTATAAACGGAATGTGTCTATTCGCAGACGGAACACGAGCCGCAAGGCGGCGAGCCTATGAGCGCCGAACTTGACGGACTGTACAAGTGAACGGGCGAGTGTGGATTTTTTCGCCCGTGAACGAGTGGCATAACAAGAGGACGATACTTTTCTATGTGAGTGCCGATTGTCGCCCCCACGAACGATGATTGCTTATGTAGAGAAATGCCCTTAATTGAGTGGTGGGAGAAAAGCCCGAGAGGGAAAGAGGGGGCTTCTATTTAGAGTACACGCCCTAAAATTTTTGTAGAGGAAGAATTAGCTCTGTGAGGAAGGGGGAAGCTCTTTTTTTATTGTTTTTAATTAATAAAAATATATTTAATATGAAATATCATTCATATTTTCTTGACAATTCGCCGTTCGGTGCTATACTTTTGGTGAAATCAAAATCTCATTTATTTCGGAGGTCGGTATGAAAGAAATTACGCTCAAAGTAGAGGGTATGCAATGCGGTATGTGCGAAAGTCACGTCAACGACACGGTGCGCAAGGCGGCAAACGTCAAAAAGGTTGCGTCGTCGCACGTCGAGGGCAAAACGGTTGTTATCTGCGAAGATAACGTTGATGTCGACGTCATCAAAAACGCAATTCAAAAGGACGGTTACAATGTCGGAGAGGTTGACGTAAAACCGTATGAAAAGAAAGGTTTGTTCTCGTTCTTCAAAAAGAAATAAACACAAGAACGACGATTGAAAGTATAATTTACCAAATGAAAGCAGAAACGCCACCTCATGGTGGCGTTTCATATTGCGATTTGTTGTTTGATTAATACTTAAACTGCTCGGTGAAGTAGTCGACGAGGCTGTCGATGGGCAAGCGAACTTGCGCCATAGTGTCACGTTCGCGCACGGTTACGCAACCGTCTTCGAGGGTGTCAAAGTCAACGGTGACGCAGTAGGGCGTGCCGATTTCGTCTTGACGGCGGTATCTCTTGCCGATTGAAGCGGACGTGTCGAAGTCGCAAGCGAAGTGCTTGGAAAGTTCTGCATAGAGTTCCTCCGCTTTTTCGTTGAGTTGTTTTTGCAAGGGAAGCACGGCAACTTTGACGGGTGCGAGCGCGTGGTGCAAGTGAAGCACGACTCTCGTATCGTTTTCGCCGACTTGTTCTTCGTCGTATGCGTCGCAGAGGAATGCGAGGAACACGCGGTCTGCGCCGAGAGACGGCTCGACGACGTAAGGAACGTATTTCTCGTTGGTCACGGGGTCGATATAACTCAAATCCTTGCCCGAAGTTTTGATATGTTGATTGAGGTCATAGTCGGTGCGGTCTGCAACGCCCCAGAGTTCGCCCCAACCGAACGGGAATTTGTATTCGAAGTCTGTCGTCGCTTTGGAATAGAAGCAGAGTTCCTCTTTCTCGTGGTCGCGAAGTTTGAGGTTTTCGTCCTTCATACCGAGGTCGAGCAACCATTGATGGCAGAAGTTCTTCCAATAGTTGAACCAGTCGAGGTCGGTGCCGGGTTTGCAGAAAAATTCAAGTTCCATTTGCTCGAATTCGCGGATACGGAAGATGAAGTTGCCGGGCGTGATTTCGTTGCGGAAACTCTTGCCGATTTGACCGATTCCGAACGGGATTTTCTTGCGGGTGGTGCGTTGCACGTTTTTGAAGTTTACAAAAATGCCTTGCGCGGTTTCGGGGCGAAGATATACGGTTGACGTGGAATCTTCGGTAACGCCGATGAAGGTTTTGAACATAAGGTTGAATTTTCTCACACCAGTGAAGTTGCTGTTTCCGCAAACGGGGCAGGGGATTTTATGTTCGATGATGTATTGTTCCATCTGCTCGTTTGTCCAACCCGAAATATTTTCTTCGATGCCGTGCTTTTGGTTGTATTCCTCGATGAGGTCGTCTGCGCGGTGACGAGATTTGCAAGATTTGCAGTCCATCAAGGGGTCGGAAAAACCGCCGATATGACCGCTTGCTTGCCACGTTGTCGGGTTCATAATGATTGCGCTGTCAAGTCCGACGTTGTAGGGATTTTCAACAACAAATTTCTTCCACCAAGCCTGCTTGATGTTGTTTTTGAGTTGAACGCCGAGAGGACCGTAGTCCCAAGAGTTGGAAAGACCGCCGTAGATTTCGCTTCCGGGATAGACGAATCCGCGGTTTTTTGCGAGGGCAACAAGTTTGTCCATAGTCAGTTGTGCCATAAAGTTATCTCCTTTCGCACTCATCCGGATGATGAGCCGATAAATATTGTGTATAAATAATAAAATAACGGCGCGAAAAAGTCAAAGATAATCGTTATATAACATAAATTAGGATGTATTTACAAACCGTGCAAGCGGAAATCGGATTGAAAAGAGGAAGGCACTTCCAAAGTGTAAATTCAATTAGAAACGGAAAGCGTAACGATTTGCTTGTCCTGAAGGGAAGCGGACAACCGAAACGGAAGCGAGTTAAAAAAAGCGGAACGTGCCTGTAAATCGGAATCGGCGCAAATCAAACGCGCCACCTCGTTTGAGATGACGCGTTTGCGACATAGATACAAAACGTAACTTTGGGCAATTCGCACTCACGCTATGCCCGCGCGACGCTTGTTATTTGCAGCAACCGCAGCCGCCCGTGCCGCCACCGCAAATGCAGGAAAGGATGAGAATCAGCCACACAATGTCGCAAGAATTACATCCGCCCATCGTGCCGCCGCAGTTGTTCAAGAGCATCAAGAGCAAAATAATGTCGCAACAATTGCAGCCGCATCCGTTTGCACCGTTTGTAAAGAATCCGTTCATTTTATGTACCTCCTTCTATATTCGGATTGCTCCTACATTACCTTACGCAACCTTTGAAATTTGTGTTACAAAGGCATTGAACGGATTTGAGATAAATATATTTTTGTGTGGATCAATTGAAGCGAATGATAGGAATAGTTGCGGGATTGTTGCTTGCGCTCGTGGTGTCGGGGTTATGCTCGCTTTGCTTCAACATCGACTTAAAGTGGTGGATTGCGCTCGATAAACCTGCGTTTGTGTTGCCAAACGTGTGGTTCAGCGTGTTCGTATGCGTGAGTTATATATCGTCGGTGCTTGCAATATCGAGGCTTGTCGAGTGCAAACATATTTTTCCGTCGATGCTTTATTTTTTCGTTTTGGGAATATTTTGCGTGTTGTTCGTGTTTTCGTTTTTCACGCTGAAAAATTTGCTCGTCGCATTCATATCGATGACGATAGTGCTTGCAACGTCCTATGCGCTCTTTATCCGCTTCCTCACCAAAGAAGTGAAAATCGCCCTTGAATTTCTGCCGACGTTTCTATTCAACGTCTACGGCTTTTTGTGCGTCCTCTGCATTTTTATGAACAATTAAAAGATTTGATACTTGTAGTAAATATCGAATATATTTTTCAAATATCAAGATGATAATCAGCAATTCCTGTATTATTTTTCTTTGAAAGATGTTTTTACAAACGGTTGACTTTTCTTTTGGATAACAATATAATATCTATGCTTAAAAGAAAAGCCCTATCTTATGTAGCATTAGCCCAGCTGGATAGAGCGTCTGGCTACGGACCAGAAGGTCAGGGGTTCGAATCCCTTATGCTACGCCAACAAAACCCAACTCAAACGAGTTGGGCTTTTGTTTTCTACGCATAAGGGATTCAAACGTGCGCTATTGCGCACCGCAACTACGTTGCACCCTGCCCTACGGTCAGGCTGCACGCGATTGACCTTCGGTAACAATCGCTGTTGAGCGAATCCCTATGCTACGCCAAATAAAGCGCAGGTCGATTTATTCGTCTTGCGCTTTATTTCAGTTAATAAGGGATTCGAACGGGCGAAAAGCAAACGATCCGGTGAATTGTTTGCTCGCCCCGGCGTGATAGCGCAGACCTTTTGCAAGCATAACGGCAACGCTTTTGTTTTCTTATGTAGTGCGAGCAAGTCGATTTTGGTCAAGCGGTGCGAATCCCGTCCCCGTTTTAGGTGTCTGCTTTTCACGCGCCCTGTCCTACGGTCAGGCTGCACGCGATTGACCTTTCGGTAGCAATCGCTGTTGAACGAATCTATATATAAGATAAAAACCCAACTCAAGCGAGTTAGGTTCCTGTTTCATTGTTGTATGAGTGAACTGCTTTGACCAAGTTGCGGTTTCACTCGGTTTTGTCTTCGAAGTCTTTGAGGATTCCGTTTATGCCGTTGAACGAGAGGGTGGCGACCATTTTTGCCAAATCGTCAATCGAACGCTCTCTTGACGAGTTGAACCAGTGCTGAAACACGGTGAACATACCCGATACGACGTAGTCAAGCACGATGTCGAGGGTCGCCTCGTCGAGAACGCTGTATTGCGAGATGACTTCTTTGCCGCGCGCTTTGAGAGTCTTGAAGAGTTTTGTCACAAGGTTGGAGTTGCTTTCCGTGGATATGAGATGCTGGTAAAAATCGATGTCGCTATTTATGATTTTGGTCAGTTCGGAAAACATCTGATAGGGGTTGCGCAGCAACTCGTTGATGTTGTGTTCGCGCACGACTTGCTCGAAACTGTCGATGATTTTGTTCTCGATTTCGTCGGTGAGGTCGTAAATGCCGCCGTAATAGTTGTAAAACGTTTTGCGGTTGATGTCGGCTTTGTCGGCAATATCTTTGATTGTTATGTCGTTGATATTTTTTTGAGAAAGCAGTTCGGCAAAGGCGCGGTAGATTGCTTTTTTGGTTTTTGCGATACGTCTGTCTGTCTTTTTCTGTTCCATATCGGCTACTATTTTCGGCATTTTTGGGGCATAATACACAAAGCGAGCGAGAAATGTGTAAAAACAAACATTCCTTTGCAAGGTGAATTTTCTTTAAAATGTCAAAAAGTCCTTGTTATTTTTCTTGTATGTATTATAATACACATATGAGGCATAAGTCAAGATTATCCACAAAATAATCTGCCATAAAAACAAAAAGACAAATTGCAAAGAGAGGATAATATGAAAGTCGCAATCGTTATAGACATATTCCACGACAAGGGCAACGGCACGTCGATGTCGGCAAGGCACCTTGTTGAAAATCTTGTCGACAGGGGCGTTGAAGTCAAGGTTTTGTGCGACAACGCAGGGCAAAACACCGAAACAATGCAGGGAGTGGAGTTTGTCACGTTCCCCATTCAGCAAGTGCCGATATATCAAAAGGTTATCGAGCAGCAACACGCTTGGCTTGCTTCGCCCAACGACGCAAGGATAAAAGAGGCGCTCAAAGGCGTGGATTTGGTGCATATTTATATGCCGTTCGCACTCGGAACGCATTGCGCGCGCATAGCGCACGATATGGGTATACCCGTGCTCGGTTGCTATCACGTTTCGGCGGAAAACATCACGTTCAACGCAAATATGAAGTATGTTCCCGGCGCAACGGGCGCGATGTACGAACTTCTCAAAGTCTACCATTACAAACCCGAATGGATCAACAACATACATTGTCCGTCGAGGTGCATAGCCTCTACGCTTATGGGGCATTTGTACAATCAGAATCTGCACATCATATCCAACGGCTACGACCCCGAGTTCAAGCCTATCGAGGACGTGAAAATACCCGACGATTGCGAGGACAGAATCATTGTCACGAGCGTTGGCAGACTCACCGAAGAAAAGAGGCAAGACCTCATCATAAAAGCGGTTGCAAAGAGCAAATACCGTGATAGAATCACGCTTTTCCTTGCCGGCAAAGGACCGAAGCAGGAAGAATACGAGCAACTTGCCAAAGAGATGCACGTCGATTTGCGCATCGTGTTTCTCTCGCAACCCGAACTTGTCAACTTGCTCAACGCGTCCTATCTTTTCGTGCAGGCGAGCGATGTCGAAACCGAGTCCATATCCTGCCTCGAAGCCATTGCGTGCGGCACGGTGCCCGTGATTTCAAATGCGAAAATGTGCGCGACCAAACAGTTTGCGCTCACTCCGCAATCCACGTTCAGAAAGGGCAGTTGTCTCTCGCTTGCGGCGATGCTCGACTTTTGGATTTCAAACAAGAAAGCGCACGACGATATGAAGCCTAAGTACAGCGAGTTTGCGCAAAAATTCAGCCTTGACAAGTGCATCGGATATATGCTCGAACTCTACAATTTCTTGCTCACCGACGACAAGAGCAAGTACATCGTGAAAGACTACAACAATCCTATGGTTTTCCAACTCGACCGCGACCCATTGGGACTCATTTCGCCCAAGCACAACCAGTTCCACAAGTTAGACAGACAACGTAAATTTATGGAAAAGAATTAGTCTTTGCAGATGAATTGCACTCTGTGCAGTGATATTGTGTCTTCGACACAGCGATATTGTTGCTTTCGCAACAGTGATATTGTCTTGCGACAGTGATATTTTTGACTTGCGCTAAAAGTGATATTGCACACACTGTGTGCAGTTGCGGTATAACAATGATATCGCCTGCGGCGATGATATCACTTCGTGTTGATATCGTGCAATTTTGCACGATGATATCCAAACTTCGTTTGGGTTGCGGAATATTCAAATCCACCGTCAGCGTGCAAAGCGCGCATCAACCAAACAATCGTTCATGCGAAATTGAGGTTTGTGTTCTTACCCTTGCTCGAATTTATAGCATATGAACGATTGTGCGGTTAGCAACGCAATAAATCGAGCGAGGCTCTCGGCAATACGCAAAAATTTGCGTGTTGCCGCTGCCTCTGCGATGATTTTTGCGTTTGTCATTCAGAGGAGCAACATCGTTGCGACGTAGGAATCAAGGCGAAGCCGCATTTCGCTACGCTAGATTCCCACGCTATCACTCTGAATGACGATTGGGTGGGACACCCACACCCGATTTAGATTCGCTACGCTGGATTCTCACGGTAACTCCGTTCCCTCAGAATGACGAGGTGTGCCTGCGGCACAGCGATATGCACACGAAGTGTGCGTGAAATTGTCCTTGCGGACAATGAAATTTGCGCTTTGCGCAAGTGAAATTGCGCAATAATCATCGCATAGGCAACGGCAACACGCAGATTTGCGTATCGCCGAGAGCCTCGCTTGATTTATTGCGCTTCTACCGAGCAGAGAATCTTTGCTATCAAAACGAGACGGATAAATAATCAAGCCGCAGTTTCGCAAGATTATCTGCTTGGTGGGTGCGCGCTTTGCACGCAGTTGCGGAGTATTTGAAATCGATTCTTCCGCAATTATTAATTATTCATTATTAATTATTAATTAAAAAAACGTGCCGTCAGGCACGTCATCAAGCAATGCTCTTGACAACACGCAGATTCTGCGTGTTGTCATTGCATTAGCGCCGATTTTATTTTAGTTTGCCAAGTCCAATCGAATAGCCTTGCGCTTTGCCGAGTTCCTTTGCGCTCTTTTTGTCGAGAAGTTCCACGCAACGAATGAACGTGCAGATTTGCTCGCAAGCGAGTGCGGAATTGTATTTGTCCATATGGTGATTGTCCGCAATCGAACAGAGATAGTCGGGGGCGGTGACGAGTGCGATTTCGGGAATACGCTTGTTGAAAAGAGGTTGACCCTCGCCGAAGTGAAGCATATTGTGACCTCGAAGGGTTATCGTACGCACGACGTCGCGCTCTTTTATTGCCTCATAGTAGATGTCGTCGACGGTTTTGTTGCCGGTATACACGATTTCCACATCGACGGGATTGGTTTGCGTATACACGCCGTCAACGTCTTTCCATTCGGTGCAGCCGAGATGTTCGACAGCGCAGCCCGCAACCGCTTTTAAGCCGCCTTTTTTGCCTTTCCAAACCTGCTTGTTGTCGGCAAGGAATTTTGAAGTTGCTTGGTCCGTACCCGTGCGGAAGGACGGCAAGCGGAAGTGTCCGGTGACGAATGCGAAAACGAGATTCCTGTCGGTGGGGTGCTTTGTGAAGTATTCCATCATACGCAAAAGACCGATTGCGCCGTTTTCCTCGCAGAAGTTGCAACCGTCGGTGTGCGTGTTGACGATAATCGCTTCGTTCGTTTCCTTTTTGCCTTTTATGACGGTGTAGAAGGATTGAGTTTTTGCGTTTTCGAGCGTGCCTTCGAGAGTGAGCGTCGCGCTTTTTTTGGCTTTTGCGGCTTCCAAAACGGCTTTTCCGTCCGTTTGGTTGACCCAAACCATAGGCACGTTGAGGTAGTGAAGAATGAAGTTGAGCACTTGCCCCTCCACCATTTGGTCGGACATATCTTCCCAAATGCAAATCATACCTTTCATACCCGAAAGTCGCGCCGCCCAGAACGTGAGCAGAGTTTTGACGAAAGAGGTGCTTACAGGGCCTCTGTAACTCTTTTCGATTTCGAGGTCGCTCGGCAAGGATTTACGTTTGTCGAACGCGATTTTACTGCTGATTTTCGAGAGGTTTTTGATGTGGCAGACGGCGATTTTGCCTCTTGCTCTTTGGAATCCGAGAGGGTGATTGCCAACGACCACGAGTTTGCCGCTCACGCCTTTTTCACTCGTAAGTCCGCTGTATGGGAAGGGAGAGGAAACGTGAACGGATTTTCCGTCAACCACGAGCGAGCAATTTTTTGCTTCCCAGCGTTTGAAAGTGTAGGGGGTGACTACGCTATCGAGACCCATACCCGCAATTTGTGCCTTTATCCATTCGCAAAACTCGTTTTGCGCGTCCGTACCCGTGAGGCGAATGCCGAACGCATTCATAGTGTTCATATCTTCGTCCACTTTTTTAGGGTCGAAATATTTCGTAACGTCCATAATTTTCTCCTTCCATATCCGATTGCAGATAATTTATAAAAATATATCGATATATAAATTGTAACACATTTGTAGGATATGTCAACGCTCAATATCCCGTAACGCGCATTAAAATGATATGCGAAAAAAACCAAAAAGAACTAAAAAACGAGTTGAAAATCAACCCGTTTGCATATGACTTATTGTTTTGATTGGTTGGTTATCAAGCGGCTTCGCTTACGGCAATGCGGTTGTTGGGCATAAAGCGCATAAGAAAGTACTGTATCGTCAGCGTAAATCCGACCGAGCAAAAGACGTGTATTTGCGCAATGGAAGATATGGGGTAGGGACGTTCGATAACGCCTTTGAGGTTGGCATCATTTATCATAAACAGCGATGAGATGAGGACGTACGCGAGCATGCCCACCGAAATCATACCTTGTCTTGGGTTTCTGTACAGAGTGGTGAGGAAAAACAACAATTCCGTGATGAAAAACATTATGAATCCCACCATTGCGACGGTGTTGTGAATCTGGCGCAAGCGCTCGTATTTTTCTGCAAGTTCGCCCTCGACTTCGAGCCACGGCACGCTGATACCCGCAGTGAGAATCGCCGCGCTTATGAAACTCAATCCCAAGAACAGAATGCGCAACTGCTTCGAGTATTGCCCTGCGTCGAGGCACATTTTTATCGCGAGAATAAAACCTGCCAGAAACAAGAATCCGTAAAAGAGAATGAGAGGCATATGATCTTCTCTGTATGCGATGTACGAGAGCGATTTGTATATCGGGCGTTGTCCGCCGAGCGTGCAGCAAACTGCCGAAACCATCGGGAAAATCACGCACCAAAACGCAATCAACACAAGTTCCATCACTCGCGAATGGTTCTTTAAGTATTTAGGAAGGGAAGCATTGTCGTTAAAAACTTTCATCGCAAATCACCTTATCCATACAAATTATATATTATTTATATCATACGAGCGTGCGAAATTCAACGACAATGTGCAAATTTTTCTACATTAAAACGCATATGTGTGATTTTTTGTCTTTTTTCCTAAACGGTTGACACTTTGTTTTGTGATAGCGATTGTTACCGAAGGTCAATCGCGTGCAACGGACGGTGCCGTCCGAACAATGCAAAGCATTGTTGTGTGCAAACTTGTTTGCACATAAGTTCAAGTCACGGTGTACCGCCCAAAAGAAAAACACGAGCCGTTTGGTTCGTGTTTCTTTTTTGTGGTGCGGTCACCGAGACTTGAACTCGGACGGTGTAACCATACGCCCCTCAAACGTACGCGTCTGCCTATTCCGCCATGACCGCTTAACATTGCCTATTATATGATTAAAAGTCGGACGTTGTCAAGGAGTTTTTCATCTAATTTTGCTAAAAGGCAACATTTTTTTCAAACTCATATATTGTCATTATGAGCAACGGAACAAGCGGCGGCAACATTCAATCGGACGGCGTGGCGGCGGCGATTTCTTGCGCTGTGAGCGACCCCTTGTCGCAAAATGTTTTGGCAAGCGTGATAGCGGATTCGTTTTGCAAGGGGAAATCGCGCGCCGAGATTGCAAACGTATTGCAGTTTTTGCAAATTCTGTCCTGCCTTATGAAAAATTATTTGATTTGAGGCCTCTTGCTATTGAATCGAAACGCCGAGTGTGGTATATTGATTATATCGTTTTTGCGCGCGCGACACGAACAAATACACTGCGAGCGCAATGTTTTGCACAATGACTGACAGTTTCGGTTTCAAACGTAAAAGCGGAATGCTTATGGCGGTAAGTTCGCTTCCGAGCGAGTGGGGCATAGGCACTTTCGGCGCGCCTTGCAAGCGTTTTATAGACTTTTTGAGCGCGACCAAAACCAAGTGTTGGCAGATTTTGCCGCTCAATCCCACCGCATACGGCGATAGTCCCTATCAATCGCCTGCGTCCTTTGCGGGCAATCATTACTATATAAACCCTCAAACGCTGTATGAAAAAGGTTTGCTCAACGAGAGCGAATTGAAATCCGCTCGCCATATATGCGAAAAAACCGACTACGGCTGGCTTTTTGAAAACAAAACGGCACTTCTCAAAAAGGCGTACGCGCGCTTCGAGCATACCCCGATTTTCGAGCGTTTTTGCAAAGAAAACGCGACGTGGCTCGACGATTACGCCTATTTTATGTCGCTCAAGGATGCGTTCGGCTACAAGGCGTGGAGCGAATGGGACGACGAGTTCCGCATTTACGACAACGCGCAAAAGCACAAGAGTGAATTTGCGCAAAATATCGATTTTTGGAAGTTCGTACAGTTCGAGTTTTTCACACAATGGAACGACGTGCGCGAATACGCTCGTTCAAAAGATATAACTATTGTCGGAGATATGCCCATTTACGTCGCGTACGATTCGTCGGACGTATGGTGCAATCCGTCCATGTTCCTTTTGGACGAGGATTTGAATCCCACCGTCGTTGCGGGCTGTCCGCCCGACGCATACGCCGAAGACGGTCAACTTTGGGGCAATCCCATCTACGACTACGACAAAATGCAAGCGGACGGCTACGAGTGGTGGATTGAGCGCATAAAGCAGAGTTTCAAGTTGTACGACATCTTGCGCATCGATCATTTCAGAGGTTTTGCAGGCTATTTCGTCATCAAAAACGGCGAAAAAACCGCAAAAAACGGCAAATGGAAAGTGGGACCCGGCGAAAAACTTTTCGACGAGGTAAACCGTCATATGCCCGAGGCGAAAATCATTGCGGAGGACTTGGGACACATCACCGACGACGTGCGCGAATTGCTTGCGTACTGCGGCTATCCCGGGATGAAAGTTCTGCAATTTGCGTTCTCAAACGACGACAACGAGTATCTGCCGAGAATGTACAAGGACGGCAACTGCGTGGTGTACACAGGCTCGCACGACGCCGATTGTACGTATTCGTGGTGCAAAAACCTCAAAGGCGACCAACTTGCCCGATTCAAAAAGGAATGTCTACGCCTCTGCGGCGGCGCGAACAGAACGTACGCGATGATAAACCTTGCATTCGGTTCAATCGCAAATCTGGCAATCGTTCCGTTGCAGGACTGGCTGTTGCTCCCAAACGAGAAGGGAAGAATGAACACGCCGTCCGTTGCGCAAGGCAACTGGGTGTGGCGCGCCCCGAAGAACTACGACAGCCCCGAACTTATCGAGAGAATAAGGAAAACGAACAAGCAATTTCACCGAGAAAATTGCCGATAACTTTTTGCAAGTTGTCGGCAGTGATATCGTCGCTACGCAACGGTGATATCCTCGCTATGCTCGGGCGATATCCTCACTTCGTTCGGGTGATATCCACACTGCGTGTGGGAAAATTCAAATATGCCTTAACCCAAACGAAGTTTGGATATCATCGTGCAGAATGCACGATATCATCACAAAGTGATATCATCGCAAAGCGATATCATAAAAAAATAAAAGCACTCGGCGAGTGCTTTTATTTTTGCGTTTATGCGTTTAGATTTTACATTTTTGCGATATATGCCGCAAGTTCGTTGAAGATTACGTCAAGACCGTGTGCGCCTGCGTCGGGATAACCGATTGAACGCTCGCCCACCGTGCCCGCTCTGCCGAGAGTCGCAACGTGAGTCTTGGTTGCTTCTGCGCCGTCGTGTGCCGCCTTTGCGCCGAGGTCGAGACCTTCTTGCAATTTCTTGCCTTCTTCCGCCGCTTTGGTGAGAGCCATTGCGCAAGGTTTGAGAGCGTCAACAAGCGTCTTGTCTCCGATTTCCGCGCCCTTGCCGAAGGATTTTTTGCCCGTTTCGTACACGCCGCGATTTGCCTCGGTGAAGAGAAGCGCGATATCCGTGAGGTTGACTTCTTTCTTGCCGAGCATTGCTTTGCCTGCGTATTTGAATGCGGAACCCCAAATAGGACCGGACGCGCCGCCGCAGTATTCTTTGATGATTTCACTGCAACTTACGAGGAACTGACCGATGTCGCCTTTCTTTCTGGTTGCCCAGTCCTCTTTGAGTTGTCTGAAACCTTTTGCGATTGACATACCGAAGTCGCCGTCGCCCATTTTGTCCGCTTCGCAGAAGGGAACTTCGTTTTCGATGACGATATCAGCCATCTTGTCTACGATTTGAACGAATGCCGCCGTATTGATTGTTTCACCGACGACGGGTTTTCCTTCGACTTCGTAAACGGCAACTTCTTCGACTTCCGCTTTTGCGGCTTTCTTGGTTGCCTTTGCTTCGACGCGTTCTTGCGGAACGTAACCGAGCGCTCTGCCGATTGCCTGAACCGCTTCGAGAGCGGCTTCTGCTTGTTCGCTCATTGCCGCGCCCCAAGTGAGTGCAGGAGTGCAAACGGGGTAGTCTACGAGCGCTTTGAGTTCGCTGTCCACTCTCAACACGGAAATAGACGCGCCTGCCATATCGATGGATGTCATAAAGTTGCCGACGATAGTGCGGTGAATCTTGATTCCGTCTGCGTTCAACGCCTTCGTCACGGAATTGTTGAGGATATAGAGTTCTTGAAGGGGTGTTCCGCCGAAACCGTTGATGAGAAGCACGATTTCTTCGCCCTTTTGAAGTTTGAGGTCTTCTTCGAGGTCGGTGAGGATACGTCTTGACAAATCGTCGCAGAACGTGCCCGTCGAGTAGTCGATTTTCTCGCGGAAACGACCGGGTTCGCCGTGAATGCCTACGCCGAATTCCATTTCGTCGTCGCCGATTTCAAACGTGGGGTGACCCGCCGCCGGAACGGTGCAACTGGTGAATGCGAAACCGAAAGAACGAACGTTGTCGATAACTTTGTTTGCAACCGCTTTGACTTCTTCGAGGCTCTTGCCTTGTTCAGCCGCCGCGCCTGCGCATTTATGCACCAAAACCGTGCCCGCAACGCCTCTGCGACCGACGGTGTAGAGGGAGTCTTTGACAGCGATATCGTCGTTGACGTACACTGCGTCAACTTTGATTCCGTCGTCTTGAGCGTCACTCATGGCGTTGTTGAAGTTCATGCAATCGCCCGAATAGTTTTTGACAATGAGAAGCACGCCTTTGTCCGTTGCGCATTGTTTGATTGCGTTGTAAACCTGAACTTGCGAGGGGGAAGCAAAAACGTCGCCGCAAACAGCCGCGTCAAGCATACCTTTGCCGACGAAACCTGCGTGAGCGGGTTCGTGACCGCTGCCGCCGCCCGAAATGAGGCTGACTTTTGCGTCGTTGATGTCTTTCTTTTTGACGACTTTATACTTTTCGACAAATTCGAGTTCGGGATGTGCTGCGGCAAGTCCGTGACACATATCGTACACGAAACTTTGCGCCGTATTCATAATTTTCTTCATAACAATCTCCTTATTTGCCGCGCCGATAGGGAAGAACACTCAAAAAGAATATATCGATTTTTTTGTTATACAATAAATATACAACAGCGATACTCGCGCATACGCATATTGCGCGTTAGGTGCAAATATCGATATTCTATCTGCATATTCTGCGCTTTAAGCACGATTTTTTATAAGACGCACCCTTGCGTTTGCAAGGGTGTGCGCTTTTCAATTAGTGGCAGCATTCGCAGTCGCAGCCGTATCTGAAATCGTGACCGATTTTGTCTGCCGCTTTGATTGCCGCAATAACCATATCTTCCGTTACGGGGAAGGGCATGTTGTGGATGGATTCGTCGGGGATGCAAGTCTTTGCGGCGACGATCTTGTATTCTTCTTCGGTGAGTTCTTCTCTGATGACTTCGCCCGTGCGCGGATTCGTCATAAGGTCGTGCAAGCAGACGGGGAGACCGACTTCGTCGCAGAAGTTGAGAACTTCGTAGAGTTCTTCTTCGGGGCTGTTTTCAAGCACGAGTTGGCAGATTGTGCCGAATGCGACGACTTCGCCGTGCATGCAGCAGGAGTGAATGTCGTGAACGGCAGTCAAACCATCGTGGATTGCGTGCGCTGCGGCAAGACCGCCCGATTCGAATCCGAGACCGGAAAGAAGAATGTTTGTTTCGACGATTTTTTCAAAAGCGGGGGTTACGACGTTGCAGTCGCAAGCAGCCTTTGCCTTTGCGCCGTCGCTGATGAGGTTGCGATAGCAAAGTTCGGCAAGTGCCGCAGCGGTGTATGTGCCGTAGCCGAGAAGTGTGCCTTTCTTTCTGTCTGCGCCGCAGGGGAGACCCGCGTTGACGTTGGATACGCTGTTGACGTTTGCTCTTGCCTCGAAGTAGGTGGAAAGAGCGTCGCCCATACCGCTTACGAGGAAGCGAGTGGGTGCGTTTGCGATGACGTTGAGGTCGATAAGAACGACGGACGGGCTTTGACGGAAGTATGCGTAATCGTCAAATTCGTGATTGTCGGTGTAAAGAACCGCGGAGTGGGAAGTCGGAGCGTCCGTTGCCGCGATGGTGGGGCAGATGATGAGAGGATTGCCTGCCGCAACGCACTTTGAAGTGTCGATTGCTTTGCCGCCGCCAAGACCGATGGTGCAGTTGCACTTGTTTGCCTTTGCAAATTCTTGCAACGCTTTCACGACCGTGCGTGAGCATTCGCCCTTGAAGAGGTCGCAGGAAACGAATTCGACGCCGTATTTCTTTTGGGTCGCTTCGAGTTTTTCTTTGACGAGGTTGAGAGCAAACGGGTCAGCGATAAGAAGCGCTTTCTTACCGAAGGTTTTTACAAAATAACCAAGGTTCAACAATTCGTTTTCGCCTTGAACGTACTTTGTGGGACAAATAAATGCTTTTCTCATAACAATCTCCTTTTTGTAAGGTTATTTTTTAAGATAAAAACATTATATATCGAACGAATCGATAATTCAATACCCAAATTGCTAAAATATGGGAATTTTTGCAAAATTTTTCAAAAAAACGTTGATTTTGAAGCCCGACGAGCGAAATTTTCATAAAATTTTAATGTTTTTTGCAAAAAAAGTTGAATAATTTGAAAATGCGCTTATAATAAAAAACGTCAAAAAACAACGCAAAAAACCGCAAAAATCGCAACTGACAATTCTGCGAAAAACGGCGAAAAAAACCGCAAAACACTTGGCATAAAAACCGCGAAATCGTTGCAAAACGCAAGAAAATTTTGCGCAAACAATGTGATAAAATGCGATAAATTTGCAAGATCGGAGTTTATTCAAACATAAAACAAGGAGGTCGTATGGACGTTCAAACTTCAATTCAAAAACGTGTGGAATGGATAAAAAAAGTCCTTTCGGAATCGGGCGCAAAAGGTATAATTTACGGCAACAGCGGCGGCAAAGACTGCACCCTCGTCGGCGCGCTTTGCAAACTCGCAACCGACAATGTACTCGGCGTTATTATGCCTTGTCAGTCTTCGCAAAACTACGGCAGTGACCGCGACGACGCTTTGAGAGCGGGCAAGCATTTCGGCATACAGCAAATCGAAATCGACCTCACAAAAACCAAAGAGGCGCTCGTTGCGGCTTTGGGTGACGAACTTGCTCGCGACAATGCAGGCGAAGCGAACTTGAAAATGGCAAACGTCAACATCAATCCTCGTCTTCGTATGACCACACTCTACGCTTTGGGACAAGCGCGCGGCTATCTTGTCGCAGGCACGGGCAATCTCGATGAGGCGACTCTCGGCTACTTCACCAAGTGGGGCGACGGAGCACACGACTTCAACCCCATCGCGGACTTGACCGTCGGCGAGATATATGAGCATCTAAGGGCATTAAACGCACCCTCGACCATCATCGAAAAAGCACCGTCCGCCGGACTTTATCAAGGTCAAACCGACGAGTCCGAACTCGGCATCAAGTACGCCGATGTAGACAAATATCTTCGTGGCGAGCAAATTCCCGAAGATGTAAAAGATAAGATTGAGAGGGCGAGGGCGAGGTCTGTGCACAAGACCCGTATGCCTCGCAAATACCCTGAATAAGCCGCCAAATCGCGTCTAACTTTGGCAGAGACACCCACCCGACAACTCATTTACGATTAGTAAATTAGGGTTGCCGCTTAGGTGTCTCTTTCTCGTTATACATCGATTTGGCGGACTTATCAGGGTATTTGCCTATTAAAAGCGGTCAATTGCTATAATCACACAATACTTTTCGATAAAAAGATATAAATATCAAATTATCTATTGCGATAAGTTTTTATTTGTGTTAAACTTTACAAGGTTATCATTATTCGATTACAAAGGAGGGCTTACAATGGCTCATTTAAGCGAAGCGGCGGTCGCGCAAATCAATGCGATTTGCGACAGATACGTCGGCGAAAATACGCCTCTTATGATGATTTTGAGCGACATTCAAAAGGAATACGGCTATATTCCTCTCGAAGTGCAAGAAATCGTTTCGGAGAGGACGGGCATTTCCGTTGCAGAAATCTACGGCGTGGTGACGTTCTATTCCTTCTTCTCTTTGACGCCGAAGGGGAAATATGTCATCGGTTGCTGCTTGGGCACGGCTTGCTATGTTAAGGGCGCGCAACAAGTCATCGACAAATTCAGCGAGATTCTCGGCATCAAACCGGGTGAAACCACCAAAGACGGTTTGTTTACCATCGACGCTTTGCGTTGCATCGGCGCATGCGGAATCGCGCCTGCCGTTTCCATCAACGGACAGGTTTACCCCAAGGTTTCCGTGAACGCCGTTCCCGCAATCATCGCGGATTACAGAGCGAAGGAGGACTGAGTTATGATTAGAAATTTTGCGGATTTGGACAAAACTTGTCAAGATTGTTCTTCTTGTCTCGACGCCAAGTTTACGGGCAGCGACGGCAAACGTCACGTCGTTTTGTGCGGCGGCACCGGTTGTTTGTCCTCTCACTCTGCCGAAATCAGAGAAGAATTTGTAAAAATCATCAATGAAAAGGGCTTGCACGACAGGGTGACCGTCAACCAAGTGGGTTGCTTCGGCTTCTGCTCGCAAGGACCTTTCGTTAAAATTTATCCCGAAGACACTCTCTACAGAATGGTCAAAATCGACGACGTGAGAGAAATCGTCGAAAAAGACCTCGAAAACGGTGAAGTCGTCGACAGACTTCTTTACGTCGACCCCGTAACCAAAGAGAAAATCTCCAAACAAGACGACATCACGTTCTACAAAAAGCAAGTTCGTATCGCGCTGCACGGCTGCGGAAGCATCAACCCCGAAAAAATCGAGGAAGCACTCGGCGCAGGCGCGTTCAAAGGACTTGAAAGAGCGCTCCAAATGGACAGACAAGAAGTCATCAACGAGATTTTGGCTTCCGGTCTTCGCGGACGCGGCGGCGGCGGATTCCCCACAGGCAGAAAGTGGCAATTCGCATACGCTCAACCCGAAGGCGCAAAGTACGTCGTGTGCAACGGCGACGAAGGCGATCCGGGTGCGTTTATGGACCGTTCCATTCTCGAAGGTAACCCCCTTGCCGTCATCGAAGGTATGATGATTGCAGGCTATGCAATCGGCGCGCAAAACGGTTATTTCTACGTCCGCGCAGAATACCCGATTGCGGTCAACAGACTTCGCATCGCAATCAATCAAGCGGAAGAACTCGGACTTTTGGGCGACAACATTCTCGGCACGAACTTCTCGTTCAGAGTGCATATTCGTTTGGGCGCAGGCGCGTTCGTATGCGGCGAAGAAACCGCGCTTCTCAACTCGATAGAGGGTAAGAGAGGTATGCCGCGTCCTCGTCCGCCGTTCCCTGCGGTCAAAGGTCTTTGGGGCTCGCCGACAATCGTCAACAACGTCGAAACCCTCGCGTGCGTTCCTTACATAATGAGAGAAGGCTATGAGAAGTTCACTTGCTTCGGTACCGAAAAGTCCAAAGGCACGAAAGTTTTCGCTCTCGGCGGAAAGGTGAACAACGTCGGTCTTGTCGAAGTGCCTATGGGTACGACTTTGCGCGAACTCATTTACGACATCGGCGGCGGCATTCCGGGCGGTAAACAATTCAAAGCGATTCAAACGGGCGGTCCGTCGGGCGGATGCCTTACCGCAGACGACCTCGACGCTCTCATCGACTTCGACAACCTCGTCGCAAAAGGCTCTATGATGGGCAGCGGCGGCGCAATCGTCATGGACGAGGACAACTGCATGGTTGACGTTGCGAAGTTCTATATGGAATTTATCTGCGACGAATCTTGCGGAAAATGCTCCCCCTGCCGCATCGGCACGAAGCGTATGCTCGAATTGCTCACCAAAATCACTAAGGGCAAGGCGACTATGGAAGACCTCGACAAACTTATGGACCTTGCTTCCAACATCAAAAACGACTCTCTCTGCGCGCTCGGTCAAACCGCGCCCAACCCAATTCTTTCCACTCTCGCGCACTTTAAAGACGAATATATCGCGCACATCGTGGACAAGAAATGCCCCGCACACGTTTGCAAGAGCCTCATGAATTATGAGGTCATCGCCGACAAGTGCGTCGGTTGCGGACTTTGCGAGAGAAATTGCCCTGTGGCTGCAATCCACGCCACCAACTATATCGCGCCCGGTCACAAACTCGCGTCGAGAGAAATCGACAAAGAGAAGTGCATCAAGTGCGGTATGTGTATGTCCGCTTGCAGAATCAAAGCAATCGAGAAGAAATAAGGAGAGAGTATTATGGCGAAACTTAATATAAAAATCGAAGGCGTGCCTTATCAAGTCGAACAAGGTATGACGATACTCGAAGCAGCAAAGGCTTGCGGATACGAAATTCCCTCCCTTTGCGCATATAATCACGGCGAATGCTCGCAAGGCTCTTGCCGCGTATGTCTTGTCGAAGCAACCGGCGCAAGAGGTCTTGTAGCGTCCTGCGTTTATCCCGTCGCAGAGGGTATGGAAATCACCATTTCTTCTCCCAAAGCGGTGCAGGCAAGAAGATCTTCCGTCGAACTCTTGCTTTCAAACCACAACAGAAACTGCCAAGAGTGCGACAAAAACGGCAAGTGCGAACTTTTGCACGTCGCAATCCTCACCGGTGCGAGAGAAGGTCTTTACGAGGGCGAAAAAACGCCCGTAACAGTAGACGCGCTTACGCCGTCCATCAAGAGAGATACATCCAAGTGCGTGCTTTGCGGCAGATGTATCGAAAGATGCAAAAACGCGCACGGACTTTCCGTTCTCGGATTCGAGAAGAGAGGTTTCAAAACCATCGTCGCACCCGCTCAAAACAGAAGTTTTGCAAACTCGCCGTGCATTCTTTGCGGTCAATGCGTAAGCGTTTGCCCCACAGGCGCGCTTATGGAAGTGAGCGAAATAGACAAGGTTGACGAGGCGTTCAAACAAGGCAAATACGTCGTCGTCCAAACCGCGCCCGCAGTCCGCGCCGCTCTCGGCGAGGAATTCGATATGCCAATCGGCACTCTCGTCACCGGCAAAATGGTCGCGGCTTTGCGTAGACTCGGATTCAAAAAGGTTTTCGACACCAACTTCGGCGCAGACCTTACCATTATGGAAGAAGCAACCGAACTCCTCAATCGCGTCAAAGAGGGAGGGACACTCCCGATGATCACGTCTTGCTCTCCGGGTTGGATCAACTATGCGGAATATTACTACGGAGATCTGCTCGGACATCTGTCCTCTTGCAAATCGCCTCACGAAATGTTTGGCGCAATCCTCAAAAACTATTATGCGGAACGCAACGGAATTAAGCCCGAAGATATGTTCGTGGTGTCCGTTATGCCTTGCACCGCAAAGAAGTTCGAAAAGGAAAGAAAACAACTTGCAGTCAACGGACTTAAAGACGTTGACGCCGTTCTCACCACGAGAGAACTTGCAAAACTCATAAGGCGCGCAGGAATCCGCTTCACCAAACTTCCCGACGAGAAATTCGACAACGATATCGTCGGCGAATATACAGGCGCAGGCGTCATTTTCGGCGCAACCGGAGGTGTTATGGAAGCGGCTTTGCGTACTGCCGCATTCGTGCTTGACGGCAAGGAACTCGAACACGTTGAACTCCAAGACGTGCGCGGTATGCAAGGTATCAAAGAAGCCACCTACAATCTCGGCGGTATGGATATCAAAGTTGCCGTCGCTTCGGGTATGAAGAACGCAAAAGTCTTGCTCGACCAAATCAGAGAAGGCAAGAGCCCATATCTCTTCATCGAGATTATGGGTTGCCCCGGCGGTTGCGTTGCCGGCGGCGGACAACCGTTTGTTAAGCCCTGCTTCCTTCCCAACGAGGACGACGACATCCTCGATACCTTCCGCACCAAGCGTGCCGCCGCACTCTATCAAGAGGATGAAAGCAAAGAAATTCGCGTATCTCACCGCAACGAACAAATCATCAAACTTTACGACGAATTCTTGGGTGAGCCGAACAGCCATCTTTCGCACGAGTTGTTGCATACGTCGTATGCCGCTCGCACTCGTTTCCCCAACTAAAATTGTGTGATTGAGCGAATAACTGCGTTAACGCCCTTTTGCGCACCCGTCACGTACGATTGGTACGTTAGGCGTGTTTGCAAAAGGGCGTTTCCTTGTTCTTCATCTCAATCACGCAATTTTAGTGTAAAAAAAAATTAAAAAGCACCTAACTGCGTCAGACACGCCCCGTCTCAAAATCGTGTACGCCTATGTATACTGGGTTTTGATTAAGGGCGTGCCTTCCTTGTTATCTGTCTGTTTGGCGCAATTTTATAAAATCTCTGATTTGGCGACTAACTGCGTTAACGCCCTTTTGCGCATCCGTCACGTACGATTGGTACGTTAGGCGTGTTTGCAAAAGGGTGTTTCCTTGTTTTTCATCTCAATCACGCAATTTTAGTGTAAAAAATATGAAAAAGCACCTAACTGCGTTAGGCACGCCTCGCCTCAAAATCGTGTACGCCTATGTACACTTGGTTTTGATTCAGGGCGTGCCTTTCTTGTTATCTGTCTGTTTGGTGCAATTTTATAAAATCTCGCGATTAAGCGAATAACCGCGTTAACATCCCTCTACTATCAACCCATTTACGAAAGATAAATTAGGGTTGCTATCAGAGGGGGTGTTTCCTTGTTATTCATCACAATCACGCAATTTTAGTAAAATCTCATCACGCCGTGCCTTTCTTGTTGTCTATCTGTTTGGTGTAAAATACAAATAATATTCAAATTCCTGACAAACACCGTCCCCGATGATGACAGTCGGGGATTTTTATTATCCGCAAATTTATGCAAGCCGAAAAAAGTTATATCATCTCGTTCGTCCACAAAACGCAAAATAATGGTTGAGATAAGGGT
>CAVBBF010000010.1:0-40145 GCA_963593735.1 Phascolarctobacterium succinatutens | reverse complement strand
TAATTTACTTGTCGTAAATGAGTTGTCGGTCGGACTTTTTTCAGTTCTACCCCATCCAATCTATAAGCCGTCCATTGAGATGAAGAACAAGAAAGAGCCGCCCTCATAGACAGGTGCGTACTTGCCCCCCCATTTAACCTTTGAGTGCGCTATTTGAGCGTCAGACAAGAAAACGCACCTTGAACGGCAACCCTAATTTACTTGTCGTAAATGAGTTGTCGGTCGGACTTTTTTCAGTTCTACCCCATTCAATCTATAACTTGTCCCCTTTAATACTCTAAATGCGCCAAACAGATGTATAACGAGAAAGAGACACTCGAACGGCAACCCTAATTTACTTGTCGTAAATGAGTTGTCGGACGAGTGCCTCTGACAAAGTTAGACGCTGTTTGGCGCGTTTAGAGATTAAAGGGCGTGACTTGGTAAACGTAATAATTCAACCAATTATAAAACAGCAAATTCGCCGCGCTACGCCACTTCATATCCACGTTGTCAAGAGAATCGTCGAGGAAATAATTGACGGGTTTGGAGATGGGCAAGCCTTTTTCAAGGTCGCGCAGATACTCGGATTTGAGGGTGAAACGGTCATATTCGCTGTGACCGGTGAAGAAAAAGGATTTGTTGTCGGTGGTCTTGGCGATGACTACGCCGGCTTGGGGCGATTCGGCAAGAATCTTGACAGACTTCACCTTGCGCAAGGCTTCCTCGTCGATGGCGGTATGGCGAGAAGTAGGGATATAGAAAGTGTCGTCCATTCCCTTCAACAGCATATCGTTTTCGACGACGGCGTGCGCAGGATATATGCCGAAAAGTTTTTGCGGCAATTTCCGCTTTTGTATGCCGAATTTGTGGTAAAGAGCCGCTTGCGCACCCCAGCATATATAGATTGTGCTCGTTACGTTTTTGTCCGCAAACTCGAAAATTTGTTCGAGTTCGCGCCAATACTTCACGTCCTCAAAGGGTATGGTTTCGACGGGCGCGCCCGTGACGATCATGCCGTCAAACTTCATCTGTTTTATCTCGTCGAGGCTCTTGTAGAAGCGAATCATATGCCCTATCGAAACGTGCGTAGGCTCATAGGAATCCGTCTTGATAAGCGTGACGTTGATTTGAAGCGGCGAATTTGAAAGCAGCCTTATGAGTTGCGTTTCGGTGGTTTCCTTTGTGGGCATAAGATTGAGAATCAAAATCTCGATGGGACGGATGTCCTGTCTTGTCGCCCTTGTTTCGTCCATGACGAAAATCTTTTCGTCGGTGAGAATTTTGTATGCCGGCAGTTGTTTTGGGATAATTAAAGGCATAATATCACCTCTTTACGCCTCGATATGCGCGCGCTCGAGCGCTTGTTTTATATCGTCTATGAGATCCAGCGCGCTTTCAAGACCGCAGGACAGGCGCACGAGGTCGCCAGAAACGCCTGCCGCAATAAGTTCGTCGTCGGTGAGTTGACGGTGAGTGGAACTTGCAGGATGCAGACAGCAACTGCGCGCGTCGGCAACGTGGGTTTCGATTGCGACGATTTTGAGTCCTTTCATAAACTCCTCCGCCGCTTTTCTTCCGCCCTTTACGCCGAAACTTACCACGCCGCAAGTGCCGTTCGGGCAATACTTCTTTGCAAGTTCAAAGTCCTTGTCGCCTTTAAGCGAGGGGTATTTCACCCACGCAATGCGCTCGTCGCTTTCGAGATATTTTGCGACTTCGAGGGCGTTTTGGCAATGGCGTTGCATTCTGACGTGCAAACTTTCAAGACCGAGATTAAGCAAAAAAGCATTTTGCGGACTTTGAATGGAGCCGAAATCTCTCATAAGTTGCGCTGTGCATTTTGTGATAAACGCGCCGCCCTTGCCGAATTTTTCGGCGTAGGTTATGCCGTGATAACTCTCGTCGGGCGTGCAAAGTCCCGGGAATTTATCTGCATGCGCAAGCCACTCGAAGTTGCCGCCGTCAACGATTGCGCCGCCCACAGCCGCGCCGTGTCCGTCCATATACTTCGTCGTGGAATGCGTGACAATGTCCGCGCCCCACTCTATCGGGCGGCAGTTAACCGGCGTTGCAAACGTATTGTCTACAATAAGCGGCACGCCGTGCTTGTGGGCAACCTTTGCAAACAACTCGATATCGAACATGTTGAGCGCGGGATTTGCGATTGTTTCGGCAAACACTGCCTTTGTGTTTTGCTTGAATGCGGCATCGATTTCTTCCTCCGTGCTGTCGGGGGAAATGAAGGTGAAATCCACACCCATTTTTCTCATAGTCACGTTGAAAAGGTTGAATGTTCCGCCGTAAATGGAACTTGTCGAGACGACGTGGTCGCCTGCGCCAGCAATATTGAACACGGAATAGAAGTTTGCCGCTTGTCCCGACGATGTGAGCATACCTGCGCAACCGCCTTCGAGTTCTGCGATTTTTGCGGCAACATAGTCGTTTGTGGGGTTTTGAAGACGAGTGTAAAAATAGCCGCTCGCCTCAAGATCGAACAGTTTTGCCATATCGTCGCTGGTGTCGTATTTGAAAGTTGTGCTTTGAATGATGGGGATTTGGCGCGGTTCGCCGTTTTTGGGCGTATAGCCGCCTTGTACGCAAGTTGTTTCAATTCTTTTCATATACTTCCTCTTATGCGCTTTCGGCGCGTTTTTTTTGATGTATTTGTATTTTTTTATTGTTTTGTTTGTTATTCCGATTTTTGAAAATATCGAGCGCTTTTGATTGCGACAAAGTGTCGGCGAGCCGACTTATCTGTTGTATTCTTTCATCACTCGTTGCAAATTGCGCTTGTTTTCCTTCTCTTTTATCGCTTCGCGCTTGTCGTGGAGTTCCTTGCCTCTGCAAAGACCGAGTTCGATTTTCACAAGAGCGTCCTTAAAATAAACTTTGAGAGGAATGAGCGTATACCCTTTTTGCTCGACTTTGCCGCGGAGTTTGTTGATTTCCGAGCGGTTGAGAAGAAGTTTTCTGGTGCGGCGAGGGTCGACGTTGTTGTAACTGCCCATTTTGTAGGGCGAGATATGCGCGCCGAGCATAAAAACTTCGCCGTTTTTGATTATGACGAAACTGTCGCGAAGATTGACCGCGCCTTGCCGTATGGATTTGACCTCGCACCCGACGAGCGCAATACCTGCCTCGTAGGTGTCCTCGACGAAATAGTCGTGATAGGCTTTTTTGTTTGTTGCAACTACGTTTATCATATTTTTATTATATAATATCCAACCAAGTTATTCAAGAGCGGGACGAATCAAAAAATCTCGTCTTTTGCCGAATAAAACAAAACGGCTCGCAAAACGAGCCGTTCGATACTTTACAGAGTGAAGATTAAGCACCTTGTGAGATGAGACCCCACATTACGAAGCAGATGATCGAGCAAACCATAATGAAGGCGAAAAGACCGAAGGTGATCTTTTTCAAAATGCTTTCCTTGTTGGTCGACTTGTTCTTGCCGTAGTAAGTATCGCTCGCGCCCGTGATGACGCCAACGTTGTCGTTTGTGCCTTTTTGCATCATTATTACGACGATGATTGCAACAGCGGCAACCACCATCAATATGAGAAACACTTTCAAACATATTTCATAATCCGCATATCTCACGCCTTGTTCGGCAGCAAGAAGGATTGCGTTCAATGTATCAAGCATATCTATACCTCCTAAAAGTTACTTTGAAATTTTAGCACACGAAAAGGCAATTTGCAAGCGGTTTTATGTATATTTTGAACGTTAATTGCCGCATAGTGCAACTTTTTTCGAGTTTGCACACAATTTGCGCGAGGCGAATATAATGTGCAAAATCAAGCGAGGTGAAATATGGACATATCAAAATACGCAAGCGAATTGCCGTACCCCGAAATAGAAGTCGAGCAAAACGTTGCCGAATCCAAACTTTTGATGCCGGTATATTCGGGTTCGTCGGGCGAATTGAGCGCCGTTTTGACATACTGTTTTCAACTTTACATAACGCCGAAATATCCCGACATTCAAGAGGCTCTCGAAGGCATTGCGGTGAGCGAGATGCACCATCACGAACTGCTGGGCAAAACCATATACAACCTCGGAGGCTACCCTATTATGGGCGCGCGCACCTACTGGAACGGAAGTTTTGCAAACTACACCCTCGACCCCAAAAGATACCTTCGCGAAAACATACTCGCCGAACAAAACGCGATTATGAACTACGAACGAACCATTTTGAATTTGTCCACCGACAGCGTGAAAATGCTGCTCGAACGAATCATTCTCGACGAGGAAATACACATCAAAATTTTCAAACAACTGCTCAAAGACCACTTTGACGTGGAATGCGAAAAAACGAGATAATTAAACGGCAAAAAATCGGGATTGCAACCTTTTGCAAACACAATCGAAAAAGCGCAAAAAGCGGCAATCTAATACTATATATCTGTTAAAATCAAAAAAATCGAGCAACAAAAAAACAGGCGTTCAAGCGTCTGTTTTTTGCGTCGCGCGATATATGGAATCGAGACCGTTCCAAAGGATTCTATACACGTTTTCGTAAGCCTCGACGCCCTGTCCGTAGGGGTCGGGAACGTCCTGTCCGAGAAGCTCGGAAAGCACAAATAAATTGCGTTTTTTGCCGTAGTTCCGCACGAGAACTTGCTCGTGATATTCGGTCATAACAAACACGAAATCCGCCTTTTTGTAGAGTTGTTTGGTGCAAAACTCGGCTTGTTTGTCGAAGTACGGCACGCCGTGTCTGTCGAGCGTGGCAAGACAAAAGGGATTTATTCGGTCGTTTGAGAGTATCAAACCTGCGCTGTCGACTTCCACGTCCTCTACGCCTCTTGCTCGCAAAAACGCTTTGAACATATATTCCGCCATAGGCGAGCGGCAAGTGTTTGCCGAGCATACGAAAAGCACTTTCATACGCTCTTGCCCCCTGCGGCTTTCTCCACCCTGTTCATAACCGACGCTTCGAGTCCCGTTCCGTCAAGATGCTCGATGATTATGTAATCGTACTCTTTTTCCGCCGTATGCAACGCCGAATACACGTTGCGAGTGTAGTCCTCGACGGTGATTCCGAGCGAGATTTGCGCGCGGTCTTTTACCTTGTCTCTGAAAATATCACGAGCGACTATGACAGGATTTCTGCCCTCTGCCGTAATTTTGTCGTACTGCGAGATTGCGTGGTCGATATTCTCTGCCATAACCGTTTCGACAACGGGCGCATAGTGCGTGTATTTCATTCCCGGGGCTTTTGCGATTTTGATAACCTTTCCGTTTTGACTGACTAGCCCCACGATGTCGAGAAGCATATCGGCGGTTATCGCGCCGGGGCGAAGTATCGTAGGCGTATCGCAAGTGAGGTCGAGCACGGTGGATTCGATACCCACGCCGCACGGACCGTCGTCCAAAATGAGTTCCACGCGCCCTTGCAAGTCCTCATAGACGTGTTGCGCCGTCGTGGGCGAGATGTGCTTGGAGCGGTTTGCACTCGGTGCGGCGAGCGGTTTGCTGTTTGCGATAAGTTCGCGCGCCCACTTGTTGTTTGGCATACGGATGCCAACGGTTTCGCCGCCTGCGGTGACGGCATACGGGATTTTGTCGCTCTTGTTGAGTATCACGGTGAGCGGACCGGGCATAAAACGCGAGGCAAGTTCATAGAACTTGTCGGGAATATCCTTTGCAATATCCTTGACCTGATCGAGCGAAGATATATGCACTATGAGCGGATTGTCCTGCGGTCTTCCCTTTGCCTCGAATATTTTTGCGACTGCGCTCTCGTCAAAGGCGTTTGCGCCGAGTCCGTACACGGTTTCCGTCGGAAACACTACGAGTCCGCCCTCGTTGATTATTATCGCGCCCTTTTGGATTGCGTCGCTTGCTTTTTCGATTGTCGTAATCATTTGTATGTCCTGACTTAAATTAGTCTGTACACGGTGTAACTGACGTTGTTGCCCACCGTCACTTTGTCAAACACGAACACATTGCTCGGCGAGGACGTGGGTGCGTAAAGCACGCTGCCTGCGCTCATTGTCGCGTTCATAATCACGTTTTTGTTGACGTTGGGATTGAAGTTTTTGATGCCGTATTTGTAGATTATCTTGTTGTTGGAATCCTTTTCGCCGCTGTCAACCTTGAACATATAGCAGCCGATTTTGTAGATGAAGTTGCCGTTTGAGTCGGTTGCGATTTCGGCGGTGGAAAGAGGCGTGGAGCCGTCCGTCATTTGCGTGATTTGCTTGCCGTCGCTGCCGACGATATACCACGTTGCGACACCGTCCTCGTTTTTGGCTTTACCCACCGTGTACGAGCCTCTGAACGCCGAGAGCGAGAGGTAGTTGAACGGCACGACGACTTCGCCTTTGAGGTTGAATGCGCCGTAAAGTTTTTCGGGATTGGATGAGGTGTCGTCGGGGTCGTTGATTGCAACCACGAAAATACCGTTTGAAAGTTCCTGTTGTTGAATGTCGTTGCGATCGTTATGCCCTATCGTGTTGCCGTCCTTGTCGTAGACGTTGAACTCGCTGGGAAGCACGGGGTTATAATAGTAGCCGTCCACGCATTGCATAACGAGGTCGTAATAACCGACTTTTTCTTTCTTTTGGTCCTTAATCGTGATGCCGTAGTTGCCCGTGAGCGACATAACGATATTGAGGTTTTCGTCGAGGATAAACTGGTCGTAATATCCCACTTTGTCGATTATTGTCAAGCCGTAACTTGCATATGTGAATCCGTCGTTGAGGTATTGCGATGTCGAAACGCCCGCTTTGTCGCCGTCATAGTAGTTGTTTTCAAGATAAATGAAAACCTTGTCGGCGTTTTTGGCGTATTCGGAAGATTTGTCGTTGTCGGGAGTGTAGATTCTGCGAGAGAAAACGTAATAGTCAAATCCGTCATAGTAGGTGTATTCCTCATCCTTTTCGACCGTCCAGTCTTGGTGGATAAAGAATTTTCCGCCGCCCATATAGGTTATTTCCCCGTAGTAGTCGTCCTTGTCGTTGTCGGCAACCGTACCGTTTGCCGTTGCCGTCGTGGTGCCAACCTCTCCCGAAACGCTGCTCGGAACGGCGAAGATGTAATCCCCTGCCGTGTTGCCGGTTACGGTGACGTACTTGCCGTCGAAGCCCTTAACGCCCGTGAGAGTGCCTTTGGCGTTTTCGAGTTTTGCAACGAGAGTTCCGCATTGCGAAAGTTCACTGTTTACGCTCGGACGATATATGGAAGTATAACCGCTCGTACCGCTCTTGTCATACGTCGGGTTGACCGCGATAAGTCCGCCGTCGAGGATTTTGATGATAGAATCGATGTTTGCGCCGCTGTTTGACGACCAATCGATTTTCGTGCGCGAAAGCACCGTTCTGCCGTTTGAATCGAACACGCCCGCAGTGTAGTCGTTAAACTTGCATGCGATAAGCCCGTCTTTGACTCTCAAGGCGGAAATTCCGAGCGATGCGGGCAAAATCATACCTTTCATACCGCCGTCGAAATACTCTCGCGTATCTCCGCACTTGACAATCGAAAGCACACTGCCGTTGCTCACGACAAATGCGTCGATGCTTGTTATGTAGCCCACGTCGCTGTTTGCGTTGACCGCTTGGGTGCTTTTTGCCGCGCTCGTGGTGTAAACCGACCAACCCGTATCGAGAGTAAATTCTCTCTTTACGCCGCTGAGTTCGGGATTGCTTTGAGTTGACTTGAAGATGTCCTCAACCGTCTTTGCTTTCACTTCGTCCTTGTCGCAGGAAACAAGCAAAGCCACGCACGCAAAGAGAGTGCATACCGTGAGCGTAAGCGCAATGATTTTCACCAAAAATCCTTTGTTTTTCATAGTTGCTCCGTAAAATAGTGAGTGCTTATGCGCACCCCTGTCGTCATATATACAAAATCCGCAAGCAAAATATTTGATTTTATTTTGAGCGGATGCGTCGTATCCGATTGTTTTGCAAGATAAGCCCTCGTGACGTTGTCGATGAGGATTCCGTCAAGCCCCCTGCAATGCTCGCAGACGATTCCGTCCGCGTCCTTGAAATATGCGTTCGAGTCGATATCGCACTCGCAGACGTTGCAATGCGCAAAATCGAGACTGTTGCCCGAAATATCCAAAAAGCCGAGCAGAAAATCGCGTATGGTATCGTCCGCTTCTTCCTCGCCGTCCGCAAGCGTATCGAGGGTTTTGAGCGCAAGGATAAATAGGTCGGGATTTGCCTCTCTCGAACCTTTTTGCAAGGTTTCGAGAACCAAAGACGCGGCATAATATCTTTCTATATCCGCCGTTATTTTGGAAAAGGATTCGATTTGGCTGCACTCTGTTATGACGTATCTTCCGTTTCTGCCGCTCAAAACGTAGTCGCCGAAATTCATAGGTTCGGCAGCGTAACGCAGTTTGGCTCTCGGTTTAAGGCAACCTTTTGCCGTTGCGGTCAAAACGCCCGTGTCAACGCCGACAAGAGTGACAATCATATCACTCTCGTTGTAAGGTACTGCCCTCGTCACGACGGCTTTAACTTTTACGTCGGCTGTTTGCATTTTCCCCTCGCAACCCGTGCGAGTTATCCTCGTATTCCTTCATCGCAAGGTACATTCCGTACACTTCGATGTCTCCGGTCTTTGCAAACATTTCCCATAACTCTCGTTTGTTCACGATGTCAGTATGTGCAGAAACGTCCGCATTATCCCGATTTTACGTTTTTCTCTTCCTTTTTTTCGGCTTCTTTACGGCTCGTCAGTCCTTTTTGAGGGCTTTGAGGTCGTAGCCGAGTTCTTTCATAATTCTGTCGTCGTCACGCCATTCGTTCTTGACTCTGACGTACAAGGTCAAAAACACCTTTTCGCCCGTCATTTCTTCGAGGTCGTGGCGAGCCTTCGTCGCAATCTGTTTGAGCATTTCGCCGCCCTTGCCTATGACTATCGCCTTGTGCGACTGCTTCTCGCAAATGATGTCCGCGTCGATGTCGATGATGGGTTGTCCCTCTCTTTCCTCGAATTTGTTGATGTAAACGCCTATGCCGTACGGCACTTCCTTGTCGAGAAGATAGAGCGCTTTCTCGCGGATAATCTCGGTTGCCATAAAGCGCATGCTGCTTTCGGTGTACATATCTTCGGGATACATCGGCGCGCCTTCGGGAAGAAGGGATACAAGTTCCGCTTTGAGCGGTTCGAGGTTGTCCTCTTTCTTTGCCGAGATAGGCACGATTGCTTTGAGATCCGCGATTTTATTGAGTTTTTCGAGAGATTCGAACATGGTTTCTCTCGTCACGCAGTCCTCTTTGTTGAGAGCAACGACGACGGGAACTTTGCTTGCGTTCTTTTCGAGGAACTCGTAGTCCTCTTTTTGCATCCCCTTTGCCGCGTCGATGACATACACCACGCCGTCAACGTCTTTGAGCGAGTTTTCGACCGCTTGCATCATATATTGTCCGAGGTGGTTACGCACTTTGTGAATACCTGGCGTGTCGATAAGCACCATTTGGTAGCCGTCGCCGTTGATGATGCCCAAAAGTTTGTTTCTCGTTGTTTGAGGACGCCAAGAAACTATGGACACTTTTTCGCCCACAAGCGCGTTTGTGAGAGTGGACTTACCGGCGTTTGCAAGCCCCGCAATGCAAATAAAACCGCTTTTGAAATCTTCGTACATGTATTTTTACTTCCTCTTTTGCTTTCTTCTTTGATGGAATATTCAAATCTTCCAATCGTCATTCCGAGCGTTAGCGTGGGAATCAAGGCGAAGCCGCATTTCGCTACGCTGGATTGCCACGTCGCAACTCCGTTGCTCCTCCACAGTGATTGTGCGCATTTAGCGCAAGCCTTCGGCTTTAATTTGCACAAGTGCAAATGCAATCACTCCAAAAATATCATCGTTCGGAAACCCTTGCAAGCAAGTTTCCTCACTCGACATTGACGCAATGACAAACGGGAATTTTAGAATCTTCCTCAACTGCACACAAAGTGTGCAATTTCACTTGCGCAATGCGCAAATTTCATTGTGGCGAAGCCACAATTTCACGCACGGTACGTGCATATACCTGCATCACAGATGCAACGCAGATGCAATGCATCAGCGATGCAGTCCTGCTTTTTCCATAATCGCTTTTTGGTGCGCTATCATCACTTTTTCGTCGTCGGGGTCGATGTGGTCGAATCCCAGTATGTGCAAAAATCCGTGACAAGCCAAAAAGCCCAACTCTCTCGCATACGAATGTCCGTATTCCCGCGCTTGTTGCTCGGCGCGCTGACGGCATATCATAATCGAGCCCAAAAGCACTCTGTTTCCGTCGTAATCGCTATCTTCGAAACTGTCTTCGGATACGGGCAAATCGAGTTTGTCAAAGCACGGAAAACTCAACACGTCCGTAACCTTGTCGATTCCTCTCGCCTCTTTGTTGAGCGCGCGAATGGTTTCTTCGTCGACGACCGTCATATCGATGAGGAAAAAATCGGGTTGATTCAAATGCGCAAAACACGCCTTTTCCACCCTTTTGACAAGCATCTTTTCTTTTAGACTTGCGTTTGAGATTTTTATCATTTTTTTCCTTTGTGTCGCGCTTATTTATTAAACGTGTTAGTAGAGCGTTTCTTTTCGTAGCTTACGCGGCTATGGTGGATGGACGGCAACACTTCGATTATCGTGCGCTTGATGATGGCGATATCGCCCATCGTGATGGGACATTCGTCAAACTGTCTGAGTTCCATCTTTTCGTCGACGAGTTTGTTGATTCTGTTCTCGAATTCCTCTTTTGTGTCGGGCATATATGCGCGCATAGCCGCTTCGATTGTATCCGCAATCATGATGATGGCGGCGATTTTGGTTTGCGGCTTCGGACCTGCGTATTTGTATTTGTCAACGGCAAGGTCGCCTTCTTCCTTGAGAGTGAGCGCTTTGCGGTAAAAATAGCCGACCGGAGATGTGCCGTGATGCTCTCTGCAAATTGCGACAATTTCCTTTGGCAGCCTGTTTTGTTTTGCCAAAATCTCGCCGAAAAGCGTGTGTGAAGTTATCATACTCACGCTGACTTCGGGGATAAGTTCGTCGTGCGGATTGTAGGAGGACTGGTTCTCGCTGAAATAGATTGGCGCTTTGAGTTTGCCTATGTCGTGATAGTACGCCGCGCATCTTGCCATATTCGGGTTTTCGCCGATTGCAGAGGCGCAGGCTTCTGCGAGGTTTCCGACGACCAGCGAGTGGTTGAATGTGCCGGGTGCTTCGCTCGCAAGGCGTTTGAGAAGCGGATTCGACAAATTGCAAAGTTCGTTGAGCCTGAAATCGTCCGCAATGTTAAACATCCCCTCGAAAATCGCAACGAGCGGCATAAACACGAGCGATGCCGCTATATTTGCGCCGTATGACCAAACGACGTGCCACAAAAGGTTCATCGACGTATCGCCGCTTGCAAGCGTAAACATGACGACGAGCGGTTGCATTGCGATCGGGGTTGCCATTGACACGAGCAAGAATTTGAGGCGAGTGAGGTGCTTTTTCTCATAGAAATTGACGATGACCGCGCACAAACTGTTGCAAACCAACGACGCGATGACCGTTGTATAACTGTAAGTCACGGTGTCGCGCATAAACGCAACGGCAATCATAATGGCAACCACCGCCGTCGATAGCGTCGCCGAGCGCCTGTCGATAAGTTCGATAAGCACAAGCGTGGCAAGCGCAATGGGCATTGCGTACAAATTGAGCCTCGATGCCGACGATATCGACGTGACAAACGTAATCACAACCAAAATTATCGTCAGATGAAAATCTCTTACGCTCGTGCCTTTGGACTGCGTATATCTGTACACCCCTGCCATAAGGAAGCCGATAAGCACCACCGACGAGAAGAAAATCGCCATTGTCGAAAGTGCGTGTTCCAACGTGAAAGCGTCAAGGAAATCGCCTATCATAAAAAGCGCGAATACCGTCATCGTACACACAGCGAGGATCGCCGTCGCAAAGCACTTGCCGACGTATCTCGACACGTTTTTTCTCGCCAATGCTTTGGCTTTTTCCGCTCTTGAAAGATCTCTTACGTCATCTATCATAGTTCACTCCCGCAAGGTCAATCGCAATTTTTGTCTTCGGTTGCGACTTTTGCCCTTGCCGATTCTGCTTTTTCATATGCTTGAATTATTCTCGTCACGAGTTCGTGGCGCACCACGTCCTTTGCCGTGAGTTTTACTATATCTATTCCCTCAACGCCGTCAAGCACCTCGATTGCGTCGATCATACCGCTTTTGACGTTCTTTGGAAGGTCGATTTGCGTAATGTCGCCCGTGACGACTATTCTGCTGTTTTCGCCCATACGGGTGAGAAACATCTTCATTTGCTCTCTCGTTGTGTTTTGCGCCTCGTCGAGAATGATAAAACTGTTTGAAAGCGTCCTTCCTCGCATATACGCAAGCGGCGCAATCTCGATTGTCCCCCTCTCGATGTGGCGAAGATACGCCTCTTGTCCCATCATCTCTTGCAAAGCGTCGAAAAGCGGACGAAGATACGGGTCCACCTTTTCATTCATATCGCCGGGCAAAAATCCGAGTTTTTCACCTGCCTCGACCGCAGGTCTTGTGAGGATAATTTTGTCCACTTCCTTGTTTTTGAGCGCATACACCGCAAGCGCGACGGCAAGATACGTCTTGCCCGTGCCGGCAGGTCCTACGCCGAAAACTACGCTCGACTTTTTGATTGCGTCGACGTACTTCTTTTGTCCGAGAGTCTTCGGGCGAATGATTTTTCCGCGAGCGGTGATCGCCACCGTACCCATCAAATCCTCTACGTCGAATTCCTTGCCCGCCTTTGCGTAGCCTATCACCATATTGACTTGCTGTGCGCCGAGCGGTTGCTTTTTGCAGAGTTTTTCGAGGGCGTTTATTGCGGCAAGCGCGCCGAGCACGTCCTTTTCCTCGCCGCTTATCTTCACGCTCGTACCCATTGCGAAAACGTCCACGTCAAAAGCGTCGGTGAGTTTTTCGATGTTTTCGTCAAGTTCGCCGAACACACTCATCATAACGTCGTATTCTTCAAATTGTTTTTCTTTTTGCGTTTTCATTTTATATGATTTCCTCTGCTTCGAGCGTCAGTGTGACGTAGGTTCCGTCTTCCGTCGACGTTATCTCGTAATAAACGTCGAGCACCGTCGCGCTTTCGGTCAAATCCGCAACGAGTTGGGAATACACCGCCTTTTTCATCCCCGCCTCGTCGAGCGTGTTCTCGACCTCGACGGTTTGAATTTCGTCATACCTATACGAGTATATCTTTATCGGAAGCAAATATCCGAAGTCGCTCGATTGCGTTGTCAGACGATAGTTTTCAAACGGACTCGTCGGGGGTTTCGGCACTTTTTTGAACATACCGAAGCGAGTGTATGTTTTGCTGTTTAGGACGGTTTCGACTTTCTCAACCTTCGCAAAGAACTTCGTGCGCTTGTAGTATACCTTCCCGAACGCATAGCCCTTTGCCTCGACGGGGATTTTGTTGTCGCCGTACTCGATATAGCCGTCTATAAGCGTGTCGCCGACTTCCACCACGTCGCCGTACTTGCAAACCGCCGTTCCGCCCTCGACGATAACCCTCGTGACGACGGCGCGCTTTTTTGCGACCACGCTTTTTGAATTCGCGAAAACGAAATTCTCTTTTTTCAGCGCGGTTTTGTAAACGACGTTTATATGCGTTCCGATTTTGTCCACGCTTGCGAACACAATGCCGTCGAGCGAGGATATGGCGTTTTCAAGTTCACCCTCGTCAAACGACTTGGCTCTTGCGCCCTCGACTGCGCCGTACTCTTTCAGTATGCCGTCGATTTGCGCATTTAATGCGTAGTCGCTCGCGCCCTCGCACCTTACGCTCACGCGCGTGACGAAAGACGAGTAAATCGACGCGGCGCATACGCCCAAGACTATCCCCAAGAATATTCCCGTCCTTGACAACGAACGGAATACAGTCGAAGATACTCCGACTATATTAATTATTTTATAATCATAACATAAGTTTTGCAATAATGCAATAACCTTGTGACATTGTTTGGACTCGACGAAAAACCTTGTAAATTCATTTGTCGATTCCACTTTTTCGACTTTCGATATTTTGGAAATCGCAATCAGTGCTTTTTGAGCGTTGTGCCCGCGCACCTCGATTTGTGTTTTGCCGAGTTTACCTTCGATTTTCGACAATCTATCCCTATATTTTTTCCTTAAAGCATACAGTTTTTCAAGGAATAATCCTTCCCTTTCTTCTTTGATTTTTCTCTTGACTTCCTTTCCCTTCGCCTTCTGCTCTTTAAGCGCAAGTCTTCTTCCTCGCCCTTTCTTGTATATCTCGTATATCTCGCTTTTTCTGCATTCTAAACAGTTATTTTTCAAATTCGATTTTGTCAATTTGCCCCTCCAAAAACATATCGCCGCCACCTATTTCCAAAATGTGCAGATTTTCGCCGTCTATCGACAAATTTCCGCAATCGAGCCGCATTTTTATATGCGTATCCGACGTTGACAAAACTCGTTTTATACCGCAAATCACGGTTTTCTTTCTTGACATCATATTAAGTGTAAAGGGGAAAATCTCCTCGGCAACATTAAATTTACGTTTTATCTCGTCTTTGAACATATCAAATTGTATGCGAAGCGCGCTGTAAATACCACAAAATCAACTTCACCGACCGATGTTGAATCTTCCACAAGCGCACGAAGCGACGTGGAAATCCAGCCGTAGGCGCATATAAATGATATCGCCGATGGCGATGATATCACTCCGTGATGATATCGTGCAAAACACGATGATATCCAAACTCCGTTTGGATTGCGGAAAATTCAGAGGAGCAACGTCGTTTGAGCAATGGCAACAAAAAAAGAGTTTTTTGTAAAACTCTTTTTTTGTTGCGTCACTCGCAATTGTGTTGTTTTTTTGGAAAAACCTATCTTTGATTTTAGTTGTAATGCACGGCGTATCTCTCCACCAACATACTCATCTCTTCCGTCGATATTTTGCCCTTTGCCTGTGCGACTTTCATATACTGAACGTTGCAGCCGTCAAACATTGTTTTGGGCAACGGAAGCATCGCGTTGAACTCTTCATAGGTGTAAAGCCCGTATGTTTGGATATCCTGCGCCATCTTGGTTTTGTCGTACATCAAGGTGTTTGCGTCCACGTCGAAAATGTTGACGATGCTGCTGATGCCGCCGGGGATTGACAACAAGTCGTTGACGTAGAAGCAGAAGTGATTTTGTGTGACCAAACTGTATGGAACGGTATCGTCGCTGTACACCTCGACATCGGTCAACATAACTTTTTCCCAAGTCATCTGCCCGTCTGCCGAGAGCGTCTGCTTGTTGAAATAGTGTCCGATATAATTGTCGGCATTTTCGCCGATAAAGACATACTCGTTGAGGTCGAAATCCCAAAACGCGTGTTCGTAAATAACGTCTACGGTGGTTCCGTCCGAAAAACTCAACTTGATTATTTCGTACACGCCTTGCTTCTCTTCCTCGACAAACATTATGGGAGCCGAGTCAAACGTTCCCGTCATCAGATTCCACACAAGCAAATTTTCATTGCCGCTCAAATCTTCGATGTTGACTTTTTCGCCGCTCGACAAAGTGACCTTTGTTCCTTTTGCGACGCACCAATCCCAACCGTCGTAAGAGAAGGTTTGTCCCAAAGTCTTTGAAAGTGCGCCGGAGATTGTGCCGATGTCCAAGGTGTTGTCAGGATATACGAATGCCGCAAAAACGCTGCCGGTTGCTATCATAGACACCAACAAACACAGTGCCGAAATGCACACTATTTTCTTTGCAATGCTACGCATATCCTCACTCTCCTTTTTCGATTTGTTCTGGGGCATTGTCGCCCGCCTCTTTATCATTTGCAGCCGAAACGCTTTCTTGGTTGGCTTGCCCGTCGTCCTTTTGGGTGGCGTTCTCTTGCTCTGCGTCCTTTTGGCTCTCTTGGTTGCCGTCCTCTTGTTTGCAGCCGACTTGATTCTCTTGCTCGCTTGCCGATTGCGCAGTGCTATCATTGTCACATTCAAATGCGCCCTGCTCTTTCAGCACAAGATATCTGTCGTTGATCAACTTTGAGAACTTGTACTCGACAATCGACAAAACAATCAGCACAAGCACCATCAACAGCATACATATCCACCCTGCCGGCGATTGGAAAAACACGATAATGCTTCCCACAAACGGCACTCTGTTGCCCTTGTAGATTCCTTTCATTTGCGAATAGGAAACGCGCAAAAGGTCACTGGATTCGTTTGAATCGCCACGGAAAGTGTACATCGTTTGACCGTCCACTTCCTCGATCTTGATGATTCTGTGGATAATCAACGTGCCGTCCGATGCCTGATATGCGACGACGTCATACAACTTTATGTCTTCCTGCTCGGGCATTGGCGAGAGGAAAATCAAATCATATCGCTTGATTTGGTCGTTCAAATCGTTTGTCTCGAGATATTTGTTCTTTTCGTTTTTTGACGCCATCGAGCCGGTGTATACGACTTTCGGAACAGAAACCGAAGTTGTTTCGCTCAACTTTATCACCAAAGCAAACACCGTCAAGCCAAGCAATGCGACGCTCACCAAAAGCGGCACAACCAACCCAAAGATAATGCTTGTTGCCTTGCTTGTTGATTTATTTGCCTTTTTTTCGTGAATGTATTCCTCTTTTATCTCGTCATCCAACAATCCTGCTACGATCATTTTTTGCTTCATTGTTATTATCGATTTGATCATAATCAAAAAGAATACAACCAACGCGATCATAACGATAAAGGAGACTACAAACATGTATATATCGAAGCTCATTTTTCAAAAAACTCCAAAAAAACATAAAAACAGTTATCTTCAAAAAAATCATCAATAACTGTTTTTATGCTTCATTCATTTGCTCACTCCGAATTACGCTTCTTCAGCAACGTACTCGCTGAACGTTATCGTGATTGTCGTTGCTTCGTATGCGGTTTTATAAGCGTCATATTTAGCTTTTGTTTGCAAATAAAAATCGGTTACTTGGATATATTGCTTTACAAAGTCAGCGTCAACCGTGACGGTCTTGCTCTTTGCTCCGCTTTTCAATGGAACGTCGGTTGCCGTGGAAGTGAGAATCGCTTTGCTGCCGTTTCCGTCATCATAAGCATTTGTTCCGCCGATGGTGATTGTTATCTTCCAAGCAATGCCGTTGTTTTGAACATCTTCATCGGCATTTTCAGCCGGTGTGAACGTTGCGGTGACCGAACCTGTGAAAGAAACCGAAACCGTGTGATTCTTGGTTGTCGAACTGCTGGTGTCTCCGCCGTCAACCGTCAATTGCAATGTGTTTGTGCCAAGAGTTATTTCACCTTTCTTTTCGGTGGTATCGGCATCTGCGATTACATTGCTTTTGAATGTATTCGACTTTGCATCAGGCGAGTTTTGTGCATACACAAACGTTGCATAAACACCGCCGACAGTCAACACCAAAGCCATAACTATGGCAACTGTCAATCTTCTTATACTTTTAGTGCTTTTCATATAAAGCCTCCTAAATTTTATTTCCACGCGAGATTGTATTCTTCTAAAAAAAAAATGTCAACAAATTTTTAGTATTTTTTTTCGATTTAATTTGTAAAATTTTGGCATTTTACACTCTGTTTGATTATTTTTGCAAATTTATTGACAAATTGCTTGATTTTTATAAGAAAATATTGTTTGTTTTGTCAATTTACAACTATTTATATCACTAAATATATTACTACTACCAATATATCCATATAACTAAATATATCCACATTAATGAAAGATTCCCCCTCCATTTGTCATTCCGAGCGATAGCGTGGGAATTCGACGGAGCGAATCCATTCGGGTGTGGGTGCCTCACCCAATTGTCATTCCGAGCGATAGCGTGGGAATCCAGCGGAGCGAATCCATTCGGGTGTGGGTGCCCCACCCAATTGTCATTCCGAGCGATAGCGTGGGAATCCAGCCGCAGGCGCATATAAATGATATCACCTATGGCGATGATATCACTGCGTGATGATATCGTGCAAAGCACGATGATATCCAAACACCGTTTGGGTTGCGGAATATTCAAATCCTCATCCTGCGCACAAAGTGCGCTTCACCAAGCAGATAATTTGGCGAAATTGCGGTTTGAGTTTTTGTCCGTGTTTGTACTGATAGCGCAAATTCTCTGCGCGGTTAGTGATTGCGAGAACAAGTGCGGTTTTTGACAATCGCCCAAAAGATTTACGTTTCTATTTAGGGGATTCCCACGCTACGCTCTGAATGACGACGTGGGCGATTGACTTTGCCGCAACGCCGTTTGAATTCTCCGCTTGCGCACGAAGTGCGCTTCACCAAGCAGATAATTTGGCGAAGTTGAGGCTTGAATTTTTATCCGTGTTTGAACTGATAGCACAAATTTTCTGCGCGGTTAGAGATTGCGAGAACAAGTGCGGTTTTTGACAATCGCCCAAAAGTTTTCGTTTCTATTTAGGGGATTCCCACGCTACGCTCTGAATGACTACGCGGGCGATTGACTTTGCCGCAACGCCGTTTGAATTCTCCGCTTGCGCACGAAGTGCGCTTCACCAAGCAGATAATTTGGCGAAATTGTGGCGTGAGACTTTATCCGTGTTTGTACTGATAGCGCAAATTCTCTGCGCGGTTAGTGATTGCGAGAACAAGTGCGGTTTTTGACAATCGCCACAAAAGTTTTCGTTTCTATTTATGGGATTCCCACGCTACGCTCTGAATGACGGCGAGGGCGATTGACTTTGCCGCAACGCCGTTTGAGCAATCGGATTAAGGCTTCGCCTTCCGCAATTATTAATTATTAATTATTAATTAAAAATCGCATCCTTAGATGCGATTTTTCAAACTCTTTTCAATAAGCGCAATCTTTATCGCGCTTATCAGCACGTCGATTGCAAAATCCATTTCTTCAAGCGAGGGAACGCTGGGCGCGATGCGGATGTTCGAGTCGTTGTCGTCTATTTTGTACGGGAATGTCGAGCCTGCCGCCGTAAACTTCACGCCTGCCTCGCTTGCAAGTTCTACAATGCGTTTTGCCGCGCCTTGAACGTCGAGGGAAATGAAGTAACCTCCTCTCGGCTTTGACCACGTCACGCTTTGACTGTCGGGGAACGCTTCTTCCATTCTCACTCTGAAAAGGTCGAATTTGGGACGAAGAATAGCAGCGTGTTGCGACATAATATTCTTTATATTTTCAACGTCTTTCAAAAACTCGACGTGCATAACCTGATTGACTTTGTTCGGGTTGATTCTCTTGAAAAAGAGGCGTTTGAGCATGTCCTGCACGTTGTTTTGGGAGGACGCAAACACCGCTACGCCGCTGCCTGCAAACGTGATTTTTGCGGTTGAAGCGAAGCAGTAAATCATATCGAGCGTGCCTGCCTTTCTTGCCACGTCGAAGATGTTTTTGAGTTTGTCGTCGGTTTCGTAGAGCGAGTGCACGCAGTAGGCGTTGTCCCAGAAAACGCGGAAGTCTTTGGCTTTCGGTTTGAGGTTTGCCATACGCTCGACAACTTTGTCCGAGAACACGATTCCCGTCGGATTGGAGTATTTCGGCACGCACCAAATGCCTTTGACGCTGTCGTCGTCGCGCACGAGTTGCTCCACGAGGTCCATATCCGGACCGTCCGAAAGCATAGGCACGGTTATCATATCTATGCCGAAATTCTCGCAAATGGAAAAGTGTCTGTCATAGCCCGGTGCAGGACAAATGAATTTGACCTTTTTGAGTTTATTCCAAGGCGTAGACCCCAAAACGCCGAATTGCATTGCAAACTGCACCACGTTATACATGATGTCGAGCGACGAGCCGTCAAGCGCGATAACCTCGTCCGTTTTTACTCCCAAAAGTTCGGCAAAGAGTTCTCTTGCCTGCTTTAAGCCTGCGGGTTCGCCGTAGTTTCTTGCGTCAAATCCGCTCATCAAAAAGTTGCACTTTGCGGCGTTTTCGAGCATCGGCATGGCGATTTCGAGTTGTTCTTTTGAGGGCTTGCCTCTCGTCATATCCACGCTTCTGTCCGCTTTTTGCAGTTTTTTGTAGGCTTTCTGCTCTTGTTTGAGGAGTTTTTCAAGTTCGCCTGTAGGCAATGAATTGTAGTCCATATTACACCTCTGATTTTTACACTATACGTCGCGTGCGAGCGAAGAGTGCCGCAAAGCAAAACGCTTTGCAAATTTATCACTGAAAAAATATATCACCGAATCGCAATTTCGGCAATCGTTTTCAAGCAGATTTTCGGCTTAATTTTCAATGCCGAACCGCTCGAAAAAAGTTGCCTTTTCCTCAGCCGTCGCTTTCGCCGTTGCCTCTCACGAGCAATCGAATCGGCGTTCCCGAAAAGTCGAAACTCTTGCGCAATGCGTTTTCGAGATAGCGTTTGTAACTGAAATGCATAATCGTGGGGTCGTTGACTTTAAGCACGAAAGTCGGCGGCGCGACGGACACTTGCGTGACGTAGAATATTTTGAGTTTTTTGCCGAGATAGGACGGCGGCTCGCTTATGCGGATAGCGTCTCCGATGACCTCGTTGAGAAGTCCGGTCGAAATGCGCTTTTTGGAATTTGCCACAACCTCTTTGCAAAGCGGAAGCAGATTGTCGAGACGCTTGCCGCTGAGTGCGGATATATACACGGATTTGAAATAATCCATATACTTCAAATCCTCTTTAAGTTTCTTTTCGAATTCGTAAATCGTATGCGTGTTTTTGTCCACCAAATCCCACTTGTTCATAACGATGACGGATGGTTTGCCTTCCTCGTGAACGAAGCCTGCGATTTTGACGTCCTGTTCGGTAAGTCCCTCGGTTGCGTCGCACACCACAAGCACCACGTCCGCCCTGCGCACGGCGAGCAAACTTCTCATCACCGAGTATCTTTCAAGGTCCTCGTTTACGACTTTTTTCTTGCGCATACCTGCCGTGTCAATGATGAGGTACTTGTCCTCGCCCACGTCGAGTTCGGTGTCGATTGCGTCGCGCGTCGTGCCTGCGATATCGCTGACGATGCACCTGTCATATCCCAAAAGTCTGTTGGTGATGGAACTTTTGCCTGCGTTTGGCTTTCCGACGATTGCGATTTTGATGCGTTCGGGGTCTTCGTCCGCCATATGCTCGGGGATGACTTCGAGGATTGCGTCGAGCAAATCGCCAAGCCCCTTGCCCTGCTCTGCGCTGACTGCGTGAGGCTCGCCGAAACCCAGCGCGTAAAAATCGTACACGTTGCTCAAATCGTTGTTGTCGATTTTATTTACCGCAAGGATTACGGGAAGTTTTGACTTTCTCAAAAACGAGCACACGAGATTGTCGTCCGTCGTAAGACCTGTTTTTCCGTCAACGACGTACAAAATCGCGTTTGCCGTATCGACCGCGATTTCCACTTGAGTGCGGATATGACTCCACATTTCGTCGTCGCTTTTAAGTTCGAGACCGCCCGTATCTATGAGCGTAAACGCTCTGCCGCACCACTCGCAATCCGCATAAATTCTGTCGCGAGTTACGCCGGGCGTGTTTTCGACGATAGCGATTCTACTGCCTGCAAGTCTATTGAAAAGCGTCGATTTCCCGACGTTTGGTCTTCCTACGATAGCCACCAAAGGTTTCATATATTTCACCGTTTCCGTATTTTATCTATGATTTTTGGCGTATTAAACGCCGTTTTGTCGGTTTTGCAACCTTGCGCCGCAAAACCGAATCTATTGTTTTCCGTTATTCGTTTTCAAAGTGTTCTATGATTTTTTGCGCCGTATCGCTGCCGCTGTGCGATATTATGACAAGGGGTGCGCCGAGCGCGGCTTCCACTTCTTCGACAGTCTTGTTGTCAAGAAAAGTGTCGGTAAATTCACGCAGCATATTGTCGGGAATCACAAATGCGTCCGACTTCACTCCGCCGAGTTGGTCTATTATATCCCCTGCCGTCACAAGCCCCGCAACCGTCACGCTCGTGCCGAAAAAGTTGTTTACGATTGCGTGCACTTCCGCTTTCAAACCGAGTTTCGCTTCGAGTTTCTTTGCGTACTCTTTGAGTATGGGCGCAAACGACACGCCCGTTATGAGGTCTATTTTTTTGCCGAGGGTCATCGTCGGCGCTTCCGAGAGGCTGTATTCGAAATTGTCTTTCCAGTCGGCGATAAGCCCCACGCCGTTTTCGATTTGGTCGAATGCGCCGTAGTAGGAACTGCTCGGAACGTCTACGTTTGCCTTGACGTAATACTCGTCGCTGCACCAACAGAAATTGCCGCCGTATTCCTCGTTCAATCCCTCGACGATTTTTATTGTATCTCTCGCATTCTGCTCGTCGACGGCTTTGAGTTTGTCAAGAGTATCTCTATGCCCCGTCATACCAACAGGCACGACCGCAACGGTTTCCACACCCTCAACCGAGTGCAGTCCTCGTATGCTGTCTTCAAGCACTTTGCCGTCGTTCACGTCGGGAACGACAACGAGTTGCGTGTGCATTTTAATGCCGTTTGCGCCAAGTCTACGCATTTGCTCGGGCAACTTTCTCGTGTTCGGATTTCTGAGGATATACGTTCTGATGTCGTCGTCCCACGCATGTACGGAAATGTAAAGCGGACTGAGTTTCAAGCGAATCACTCTTTCGATTTCTTCCTCCGTGACGTTGGTCATAGTGACGTACGAGCCGCACATAAAACTGTAACGATAGTCGTCGTCCTTGACGTAGAGGCTGGGGCGCATATTTTTTGGAAGTTGGTCGACAAAACAGAAAATGCACTTATTTTTGCACACGACGGGTTTCATATCGATTGCGAATTCGAGTCCGAGCGATTGCCCGTCTTTTTTGTGGACTTTTATGGTATGCTCTTTTCCGTCGCGCAAAATATCCACCGAAAATTTCTTTTCGTTGTCGTAAAAAAGGTAGTCGAGTTCGTCGACCATTTTGTAGCCGCCGATACGCAGCACGTCGTCGCCGAGCCTGAATCCTTGTTTTTTTGCAATGTCGTTAAGTTTGGTTATCTTTGGCATATCGAATCCTGTTTTTCCGTTTATATCTATGCTGCGTTCTTCCTCTACGAGCGAGAACTATAACTTTAATTTAAGCTTCCCCCTTCCTCACGTGTTTGGACTTCGGCGTTTGCAAGGCAATCCGCCTCGTTCGCTTTGGCTACAACACATTCACAGGATGTGTTGTTTAACGCGTCGCGCCCAACCGCCGTTCCCCCTCTGCATACTTTGAGGGAACCCACGGCGTCCGCTCTGCGTGGGGCAACACTGACGCGATTGACTTCGTAGCAATCGCTAGTTCGTTGCGAGCAACGAACGGCAGACGGGCTGTTGGCAATACAAATCGGCTGAAAGCCGTGGCACTGCGCTTTGTGCGCCAGCTTCGCACCCAAACAGCGCAGTCGCTTGTACTATCCGTCAAGCTCGTCGTTCGCTTCCTCGCCGCCTTGCGGCTCGCGTTCCGTCTTTGAAGCCGCACATTCCGTTTATAAGTTACACCGCTATATACGCTGTTAGGAAGTTTGCAATATTTTCGAGCGAACTCATTTCCACCCACTTCTTGCCGTTGGATGCGATTTTCTCTCCGACGTCCGACTGCAAGAGCCTGTACAACAGACCTATGATATCGAGATCGCGGTAAGCAACGAGGCAAAGTTCGTGCGAGGCGAGATATGATATATCCGCTTGTTCGTGTTCACCGCTCTTTGCAACTATGCTCGGCACGCCGAGTTTGAAGCACTTGTATAGCGTTGCGGGGTCGTACTGCGTGATTGCCACGTCGCAGACGGGCAGACAATCGTCCGCTTGTTCGCCGTTTTGCAAAAACAAAACCTTGGTTTCTGGGGCTTTGACCGCCATAGCCGACAAGTTTTGAAGCATACGTTCGTCTTTGACGTACACGGCGAGATTTGCGATTTCGCCTTGATCGAGAAGAAGAGAAAATACGTTTTCCAGTTGCTTTTTTTCCTGCACGTTGACGTATACGGTTTTGACTTTGGGAAGTCCTGCCTCTTGCTTTTTCAGTATAATTTCTTCCCTTGTTTTAGGCACTGCCTCGTAGGGAAGCCCCATCACCATAACGTTTTTGGATTTTATGCCTTGTCGCACTAAATCGGCTTTTACGTCCGCATTTTCGACGATAAACACATTGGTTGCGTCATCATGCACCCGTTTGGGAAGCGTAAAGGACTGAAGCATATAAATGATTTGAGTGCTGAAGCGCGCTCTGCGTTTTGCCTCGACTGCGCAATGATGAGCGTACGGCGTAACGCACAAAATGTACTCGGGATGAAAACGCTTGATGAGGTTGTTTATGCGGTTGACGCGCTTTGACAAACTTTTGAGTTTGAACATATCGCGAATGACGCCCTTGTCCTTTTTTTCGAGCAGATACTGATACTCGCTTCCGCTGTCCATAAGCCTGTCGAGGGCGGAAAGTTTGGTTGCCGAACCATACTTGTCATCGCTTACGACGACGACGTTGTGCGTGCCGATTTTGCGTATTGCTTCCGCTATTTTTTGCGATATTTCGTCGCTTTCGTCGCGTGAAGTGAGTATCAAAATAATGCGTTTTCTATACATTTTTGCACCTTCTTTTTCCAAAAAACAACGTCCTTTTTGCACGTTTTTTGAAAATTCGATTGCCTTTTATCTTTTTTTCGTTGCGCCTTTAACGTCAGTCCTTGACGATTACGGGAATGATTATCGGGAATTGCCTGTCCTTGTAGAACAACTTTCTCACCGCTTTTTTGACCATTCTCGCAATCTCGTTCACGTCCGCCTTGTCGAAGTCCGCGCCGTTTATCGTGTCCGCGGTTACGTTCTTTATGGAATTTACCGCGTCGTCGGTGAGGTTGAATCCTCTTGCCACGATATCCACGCCGCCAACGATCTTTCCTTGATCGGTATCAACGGCGCAAAGCACCACGAGCATACCGTATTCGGCAAGCGATTTTCTGTCGTTTACGACGGATTTGCCGTCTTCGAGAACAACGCCGTCAACGTAGGCGTTGCCTGCGGTGACGTTTGAGTGCTGTCTTATTCCCTTGTGGTTTACGCCGTAGCACTCGCCGATGTTGGGGATGACGATATTCTTTGACGGCACGCCCAGCGTTTTTGCGATTTCGGCGTGCTTGAATTGATGACGATATTCGCCGTGTACGGGCATAAAGTATTCGGGTTGCACGAGGGTGAGCATAAGTTTGAGTTCCTCCTCGTATGCGTGACCCGAAACGTGGATGTCGTTCATTGCGTCGTATATGACGTTTGCGCCCTTTCTGAAGAGGTCGTTTATCACGTCGTACACGGATTTTTCGTTGCCCGGTATAGGCGACGAGGACAAAACGACGAGGTCTTGCGGTCCGATGTTAATCTTGTTGAACTCGCCCTTTGAGAGTTTGTTGAGAGCGGAAAGCGGTTCGCCTTGCGAACCCGTTGCCAAAATAACCGTTTCGCTCGGGAGCAGTTTGCCCACGCTGTCGGCAATCACGCCCTTTGGCACTTGCAACTCGCCGCAAGCGGAGGCAACGTCAACCATACCTTTCATGCTTCTGCCTGCAAGCACGACCTTTCTGTGATACTTGTGAGCGAGGGTAAGCACTTGCTGCACGCGGTAGTTGGACGAAGCGAAGCACGCAATGACGATTCTCTTGTCGAGATTCGAAGCAAAGATGTTTTCAAGCGTTTGCCCCACGACTTTTTCGGACGTGGAACTGCCCTTTCTTTCGACGTTTGTGGACTCGCCGAGCATGAGAAGAACGCCCTTTGCGCCGATTTCCGCAATGCGACCGATGTCGGTCTTCTTGCCGTCGATAGGCGTATTGTCAATCTTGAAGTCGCCCGTGACGAACACCGTTCCGACTTGCGTGGTGATTGCAAGAGCGCACGCGCCTGCCATAGAGTGACAGACTTTGATAAACTCGATTTTGAATCCGCCAAGCGTAATCGTATCGCCTGCCGACACCACGACGAGATTGCATTTTTTGCCGTTTTTGTCGAGTTTTCTTTTCAAAAGACCGATTGTGAGCGCAGTGCCGTAGACGGGAACGCCCTTTAAGTCGTCCGCATAGTACGGAATCGCGCCGATGTGATCCTCGTGACCGTGAGTAAGCACGATGCCGCGAAGTTTTGATATGTTCTCTTTGACGTAGGTTATGTCGGGTATGATTGCGTCGATGCCGGGGGCTTCCTCGCTCGTTGCGAAAGAAACTCCGCAATCGACGATAATCATATCGTCGCCGCATTCTATTGCGGTCATATTTTTGCCCACCTCGCCTACGCCGCCGAGGAAGGTCACTTTGACTGTTTTTGCGTTTTTTGCCATTATATTTCTCCGATTTATCTGTATTTTTCTATGCGGCAATTATCTTTTTCAGCGACGCTCTCTCCTCGCCACTTAAAGTTGTTGACGAATAGCAACAAGTTTGTTTTGCACGCATATTTTTCTAATTTACTATATTACACCAAAACGCGCGCTTACGCAAGAGTTTCGCCAAAAAGTGCCGAAAACCATACGCTCTCTCAAAAAAAATCTTTACAAACCTCGCGTTTGCCTTTACGATTATAGTATAGAAAATCGCGTTTGCGGATGCGATTATGACTATAAAAAAGGAGAATTTTATGAGAGTTTACAATTTCTCGGCAGGTCCGAGCATGCTTCCGCTCGAAGTCATAGAGGAAGCGGGCAAAAATATCGCCGATTACAACGGCTCGGGTATGAGCGTTATGGAAATGAGCCACCGCTCGAAATGGTACGACGCAATCAACACCGAGGCTCTCGACCTCGTGCGCGAACTTATGAATCTTCCCGACGACTATCACGTCATTATGGTTCAAGGCGGCGCGTCCACGCAATTCGAGGCGATTCCTCTCAACCTTTTGAAAACGGGAAAAGCGGACTATATCGTGACCGGCAACTTTGCCAAAAAAGCGTACAAAGAAGCGCAAAAATACGGCGATATTCGCCTTGTCGCTTCAAGTGAAGACAAAAAATTCACCTATATTCCCAAAACAACTCGCGAAGATTTCAGACAAGACGCAAGTTACGTCCATATCACCGAAAACAACACCATTTTCGGCTTGAAATACAACACGTTGCCCGACACGGGCGACGTACCTCTCGTTGCGGACTTGTCCTCGTGCATTATGAGCGAGGTCATCGACCCCAAAAAGTATTCTCTCATCTATGCGGGCGCGCAAAAGAATCTCGCGCCTGCCGGCGTAACCCTCGTCATCGTCAAAGAGGATATGCTCGGCGGCGAACTTCCCGTCTGCCCCACCATGCTCAAATATCGCACGCAAATCGACGCAAACAGTTTGTACAACACACCGCCTTGCTGGTCGATTTATATGATGATGCTCAACCTTCGTCACCTCAAAAAACTCGGCGGCGTAAAGGTTATGGAACAAATCAATCGCGAAAAAGCAAAAATGCTTTACGACTTCATCGACGAGAGCGACTTCTACAACAACTTCGTAGAAAAAGAAAGCCGTTCGCTTATGAATGTGCCATTCGTGTCGCCAAGCGACGAACTCAACGCCAAATTCGTCAAAGAAGCCGAGCAAGCGGGGCTTGTCAGCCTCAAAGGTCACAAACTCGTGGGCGGTATGAGAGCCTCGATTTACAACGCAATGCCCGTCGAAGGCGTGAAAGCACTCATCGAATTTATGAAGAAATTCGAACTCGAAAACAAATAAGCGCAAACGAGGCAAACTATGGACATACTCAAACTCAATTCGATATCCAAACTCGCAAACCCCGTGCTTGAGGGCTACAATCTCACCGATTCGAGCGAGAATCCCGTCGGCATACTCGTGCGCTCTTTCAAAATGGAAGAATATGCCGTTCCGTCCTCGCTTTTGGCAGTCGCAAGAGCGGGCGCAGGCGTAAACAATATTCCGCACGCAGACTATGCGAAAAAAGGCATTTGCGTGTTCAACACCCCGGGCGCAAACGCAAACGCCGTCAAGGAACTCGTCATTGCCGCCCTTATCATTGGCGCGCGCAACGTGTCGGAAGCAATCGAGTGGGCAAGCACCCTCAAAGGCGACGACGTGGCAAAGCAAGTGGAAAAAGGCAAAGGTCAGTTTGCAGGCAGCGAAATCGCAGGCAAAACACTTTGTGTTTTGGGTCTTGGCGCGATAGGCAGAAAAGTCGCGATATCCGCACACGCGCTCGGAATGAATATCGTGGGCTACGACCCGTTCATATCCGAAGCGTCAAAAGCGGAAATCCCATTCGTGACGATTTTCGATACCATGCAATCCGCTTGGGCGGACGCAGACTTCGTGACTCTTCACATGCCCATGACTCCCCAAACGAAAGGTCTTGTAAACGCCGAAAGTCTTGCAACGATGAAAGACGGCGTGATTATAATCAACGCCGCTCGCGGTGAACTTTGCGACGTAGACGCAATAAAAGCCGCTCTCGAAAGCAAAAAACTTCGCAAATACGTCGTTGATTTCCCCGACGAAAATTGCATAGGCGTGCAAGGCATTGTGGCAATACCGCACCTTGGCGCGTCCACCGAAGAAGCCGAAGACAACTGCGCGGTTATGGCGGCAGGCGAACTCAAAGATTATCTCGAAAACGGCAACGTCACAAACTCCGTCAATTTGCCCAACGTCAAAGCGCCTAAGAGCGCGGCTCATCGTTACACCGTCATTTCGACGGATACGGGCGAAAACAGATTTGGCGGAATCAGCGCGACGAGAAACGGACTTCGCTACACGATTATCGACACCGAAACCGATTTGACAATCGACGGCGACGACGTGATAAAAGCAAGAAAAGTTTATTGACAAAAAATGTCTTTTGACAAGCAAATGTTTTGCAAGGGCAGGCGCAACGCTTGCCTTTTTTCATTGCGTAAAACTGTCCAACATCATATCGCTACGCTTGATTCCTACGGTCACTTCGCTCCCTCTGAATGGCATTCTGCGAATATGTATTAAACACGAATCGTGTTTGGATTCGACAGAATACGACACGATTCGTGTAATTAAACAAAATAAATATGCTTGTTTTGGGCGATTTTTGCTTGTTTTGACGAAAAATAGTGGATTTTGCGACACAAATCGTGTTTTAGGCTTTCTCTATAACTTTTGCAATTTTTCGCAAAGTGTTGTTGAGTCCGTCCGAAAAACCGTTTCTTTCGACGTATATTTCGCAAGGCTTTTCCTTGATTATCGCGTCCAGCAAATTGTATTCTTCCTCGTCGAACAATCTCACGATTTCCACTCTGCGCCTTTCGGTCAAATTCTCGACGATTTTGCCGTCGGTTGCTATTCTGTTCTTTTTGCCGTCGCTTCCCGATATAAACGTCGCTATGTCAAAAACATCCTTGTCGCCCTCGCTTCCTTCGAGCAATCTCGACGCTACGTCGGCAATTTCCGCCCAAGCGTCTTTGAGCGAGCGCATACGAAAATTGAAAAGTCCGTCTATGTTGTAGTCCATCGAATCGGACAGCACCTTTGCCACGACGTTTTCTTCAAAGTCCTTGTCAAAATGGAGCATCGAACAAAGCAGTGCGCACTTTGCGTACGACATACGGCGAACGGGCAATCTTTCCAAAAAAAATCTGAGTTTCAAATATGACAAGAACACAACCGCGAGTGTGCGATACATTTCGTCTTCGATTTTTTGCGAAACGTCGCAGGACGAGGCAAGATATATCCAGATTCTCTCGTCGTTTTCTTCCGTTGCGTAGGACACGTCTTTTGTACATTGCAGTTTGCCTAAGATATAGTCGATTTCCTTTGTGTACTCTTTGCCGATGCTAATCACGTTTGACCACATACAACTATTGTATGCAAACGCCATACAAAAATTAGTGGAATATTTTGTGCAAAACAAAAAGAAAGGAACGCCTTGTAAAAACGTTCCTTAAATATTTTTTGCGCCACTGCGCTCAATCGATTTTTATCACTTTGCAACCGCCGTTTCTGGTGTCCACTTCGATTGTAATTTCAAAATCGCTGAGTTTTTCTTCAAGTTCGACGATATATGTGTAATAACTGTTTTTCAAGTTTTTCCCGTTATAGTTGAAGTCCGCTTCGATGTCGTCAACATTGAAGTCATCCTTGCTTGTTGCGTTGACGTATGTGAGATTTGGCGAATCGGCGACAAATTCCAACGCTTTTGTCTTTGCTATGTCAATGCATGCGGATTTTGAATACACCGCCGACTTTTTGGCATACGACGCAGCCGAGCCGAACACGCCGCCCAATATCGCACCCGCGACAAGCAGCGCGCACACGAGCGAGCAAAACGGAATGACGATATATCTCCATTTTAATTTCTTTTTGGCTTTTTTCACGTCCTCCGCGTCCGCTTCCTTGACAGGCGATTCTTCGCGCACGGATTCGTTTTGCAAAAACTCGTTGGCTTTTGCAAGTTGCTCTTTTACATATTGTTTTTCTTCTTCGGTGGCTACGCCGTCCTCGAAGTGTTTGAACGCTTCGTCAAAATTCATATTTTTGCCTCCAAAATTTCTTTGAGTTTGAGCCTCGCTCTATACAGTTGAATCTTCACGTTGTCCGTAGATTCGCCGACAATGGACGCGATTTCTTTGACGGACATCGAGTCAAAATAATAGAGCCGCACAACCTCGCGGTAGCCGTCTTTCAAGAGGGATATCGCCTTGTAGAGCGCACGGTATTCATCCTTTTGAATCACGTCGTCCACAAGCGATTCGTCCGACTGCAAGTCGCCCTCTATCCCTTCGATTCTCTTGTTTTTTCTGAGCATATCGAAATAGAGATTGCGGCACACCTTGAACAGCCAGAACTTGAAACCGTCTTTTTCCTCGTCGATAGAGCGTATTGCGCGCATATACGCTTCCTGCACGATGTCTTCGGCAAGCGTGCGGTTGTGGCAGAACGAAAACACATACAAAAGAGCCTCGTTGTAATATTTTTTGAACAGGTTTTCCCAAGCAGTGTTTTTCATTCATTCCTCACTATAAAGACGTTGCTATCGTATTTTGGTTACTGAATTTTGATATATTTTTCAAAAAATGCGATTTTTTCACGCTTTTTGCTGTTTTTGCACATTCAAACGACGGATGCGAGATACTCTTTCGGGGTCATTCCGTACTCTTTTTTGAAGCATTGGATGTAGTGCGTTTGCGAACAGAACCCGAAATAATAGCCGATTTCGCCGTACTCGACGCCGCTTGCAAGCAACGCTTTCGACGCTTCGAGTTTTTGCGAGACGATGTATTTGTGCAAACTTACGCCGACGTATTTTTTGAATCTTTGCGACAGATAACCCGCGCTCACGCCGCACTCGCTCGCAACGTCGTCGCAAGTCAGCCTTTCGTGAAGCCTTGCGCTCACAACCTTTATCGCCTTGCGTATATGCGGCGGATATTCCAGCCTTTGGCGGTGACTTTTCACGAGCATAGTGAGTTCGGTTGCCTTTTCGATGAGAAAATTCATTATTTCTTCGGGCGAATCCGTCTTGTCTACGGTTTGAATGTACGCGTCGGACAGGTTGTACGCTTCGCTTTCCATAAGCCCGCCTTCGACGGCATAGCGTGTGGCGAGGGTGATGCAACTGACCGCAAGATATTTGACTTGCCTCAAATTGTCGTCGCTCATTCTACCCACGACCAACGCCTCGCTCATAAAACTCGCCATATTGCTTTTCAGCCCTTCGAGATCGCCGTTTTTTATACAGGAATAAAACGCCACTTCACGGCTGTACGGCGTATGCGCCACACCGCTTTCGCGCTGCTCGAATTGGGGATTTTGCACGCCTTTTGGCAAAAATCTGACTTTAAGTTTTGAATTTACGTCGTTGTTCATACAAAAATAATATCATACTTTTTGTATTTTACAACGGTTTTTTGATATCTTGTAATAAAATTTGATATAAATCTATCCTTTTATAAAATAAAATGTACGTAAACAAATATCGAAAGGGGGTATTTGATATGAGCAAAGAAAAAAAGGACTGGGCTCGTATGGTTGAGGGCAAACTCTACAACTCGACGAGCAAAGACATTTTCTGGCAGCACGCAAGGGGTATGTGGCTTACGCAACGATTCAACAAATGCCCCGTTTGGAACACACCCAAACAAAAACGGCTTCTCAACAAACTCATTCCGTCCTCAAAGGGCAAATCCGTTTGGATTTTCGCGCCGTTTTATTGCGAATACGGCGTAAACATTCACGTCGGAAACGATATATTTTTCAACTATCACTGCACACTTTTGGACATCTCGCCCATAACGCTCGAAGACGGCGTATGGCTCGGCGCAAACGTCACTATCGCAACGCCTTGCCATCCGTTTTTGGCGAGCGAACGCTTAAATCAACAATATCCCGACGGCTTCCACGACCTCGAATATTCAAAACCCGTGACAATCAAAAAGGGGTGCTGGATTGCATCCAACGTGACGATTTGCGGCGGCGTGACGATTGGCGAAAACACGGTCGTAGGCGCAGGAAGCGTTGTGACTCGTTCCTTGCCCGCAAACTGCATTGCGGTAGGCGCACCGGCAAGAGTGCTTCGCTATCTCGACGACAAGGACAGAATCGACGTTTGGAACACCTATATAAACGACGAAATGCCGCTCTCTATCCGTGAAAAAGAAAAACTCGCCGCTCAAAAATAATCGCTAAGCAAATTGAAAAATTCATATTGAACGTTGAGTGCAAAAATGGTATAATGAAATATAAGTTTTTTTGAACTTGTTTAATTTATGCGTAATACGCACGCGTATCAAGTCGCGCGACAAAAAAACGAGAAACACACAATCGGCACTTTATCGCCGAAAAAACAAAATATAAACACTCTGTTGGAGGGAAATTATGAACGACAAGGACTATTTGGAAATACTGGGCAAGTTGACGCTTGACGAAAAAGTGTCAATGCTTTCCGGTTCCACAAACTGGCTCACTCAACCCATAAAACGCGACGGAATCGACATTCCCGCCGTGCGTATGAGCGACGGACCGAGCGGACTAAGACGTGAAAAAATCGGCAAAGGCGTAAACATTATGCAAACGCCCGAACCTGCAACCTGCTTCCCCGGCGCAGTCACCACCGCTTCGAGTTGGGATGTCGACCTCGTTGAAGAAGTCGGCGAGGCTATCGCAATCGAGGCTCAATCCCTCGGCGTTTCGACCGTTCTCGGACCCGGCGTAAACATCAAAAGAGGTCCGTTGTGCGGAAGAAACTTCGAGTATTTCTCCGAAGACCCCTTCCTTGCAGGTCGTATGGGCGGCGCATGGGTTCACGGCGTGCAAAAGAAAAACGTCGGCACTTCTCTCAAACACTATCTTGCAAACAACCAAGAATACATAAGAATGACCATCGATTCCATCGTTGACGAGCGCACTTTGCGCGAAATCTATATGCCCGCTTTCGAGCATATCGTCAAAGAGGAAAAGCCCACGACCGTGATGTGCTCCTACAACCTGCTCAACGGAACGTACCTTAGCGACAACAAACGTTTCCTCACCGACGTTCTCCGCGACGAATGGGGCTACAAAGGGCTTGTCGTGAGCGACTGGGGCGCAGTCAACGACCGCGCGGAAGGCGTTAAGGCAGGTATGGACCTCGAAATGCCCGGCAGCAAAGGGCTCAACGACGACACCGTTTACAAGGCGCTCGAAGCAGGCACTCTCACCGAAGAAGACATCGATAAAGTGGTGCTTCGCCTCATAAGATTCGCATACGAAAACACCGTGCGCGAAATCGAAGGCGTAACGTTCGACATCGAAAAGCACAACGCAATCGCATGCAAAGCGGCGGAAAGCGGCGCGGTTCTTCTCAAAAACGACGGCATACTCCCCTTGAACAAGAAGCAAAACATCGCCGTCATCGGCAAACTCGCAAAGAAAATCCGCTATCAAGGCGGCGGTTCGAGCCACATTCTTCCCACAAAACTCACGTCGTTCACCGACGCACTCGACAAAGTCGGTCAACCCTACGAATACGCCGACGGCTACGTTCTCAAAGGCGAAGGCTACAAAAAGAGCCTCATAAACAAGGCAGTAGAAGCCGCAAAAGGCAAAGATGTCGTGCTTTTGTTCATCGGTCTTACCGACGCGTTCGAATCGGAAGGCTACGACCGCCACCACATCAAAATGCCGTCCTCGCACGTCACGCTCATCAACGAGATTTTGAAAGTCAACAAAAACGTCGTCGTCGTGCTTTCCTGCGGTTCGCCCGTCGAAATCGGCGACTGGGACAAGAGTGTCAAAGGCATTCTCAACCTCTATCTCGGCGGTCAGGCAGGCGGCGAAGCGGCGTACAACCTCATCTACGGCAAGGTCAACCCGTCGGGCAAACTCGCAGAAACATTCCCCGTTCACGAGGACGATTATCTCGGCTCGAAATACTTCCGTATGGGACCGAGAACGGTTGAATACCGCGAAGGCATTTACGTCGGCTATCGCTATTACGACAGCGCAAAGAAGAGAGTCAAATATCCCTTCGGTTACGGACTTTCCTACACGCAATTCGAATACTCCAATCTTCGCATAAGCGCAAACGCAATCAACGAAGGCGACCCGCTCACCGTCACTTTCACCGTCAAGAACGTCGGCAAAGTCGCAGGTGCGGAAATCGCGCAACTCTACGTTTCGGACATCGAAAGCACTCTCTATCGCCCCGAAAAAGAACTCAAAGGCTTCAAAAAAGTGTTCTTGCAAGCAGGTGAAGAAAAAGACGTCGAAATCACTCTCGATTCAAGAGCGTTCGCATACTACAACGTCGCAATCAAAGACTGGCACGTCGAAAGCGGCGACTTCAAGATTTTGGTGGGCGCGTCCTCTCGCGACATCAAACTCGAAGGCATCGTAAACGTGACTTCCAAGAATCCCGACGCACCTATCCCCGACTACAAGGCAGTTGCGCCCTGCTACTACGACATCGCAAACGCAACCGAGATCCCCGTCGCGCAATTTGAAGCACTCTACGGCGCAAAGATGATTGAAAACAGACCTTACGAAAAAGGCGAATTGCTTGCAAACAACACAATCGGTCAATGCAAGGTTTCTCGCTTCGGCAAGTTTATGTACAACTTCTGCGTGGGCATCATCAACCTCGTTGCGCTCTCTTCCGAGAACCCCGAAATGCTCACCAATTCCGTCAAAGATATGCCCTATCGCACGATAGCGGCGTGGTCGATGGGCATCATATCCAAACGTTCGCTTGACGGACTCGTGGATATGCTCAACGGCAGAAAAGGCGGCTTCCGCAGATTTCTCAAAGGCTTCGGCAAGGAAAAGAAAGCAAAGAACAAGAAGTAATCATCGGACGCATTGAAGATGAGACATAATTTTATGGAGGTGCATAAAAGATTGCTTAAGCACGAAAAAAGTGTATGTTCGCAATGGAACATACACTTTTGGGTTTATGGTGTTTACGTGGCTATTTTTTAAGTTTATGACGCAGGACTGAGACTATATCGACCTTGTAGACAATATTTATCTCTCTGTCTTTTCCTGTTGCACTCGGAGTGCCGCCGATAATAATACGGTCAATAAGTTCATAACACATCTCTCGTGTAAGTTCGGGTGCGTCGAAATACTTTTTCATTGCTCGTATAAAATCATCGGCATTTTTTTGCATTGTTTCAGTCTCGACTATTTTTTCTTCGAGAATTCTAATTTCTTCTGTGATTGTCTTCTTTTCTGCTGAGTATTTCTCGATAAACCCGATACAAATATCCTCTGGGATTTTGCCTTTAACTCTGTCTTCGTATGCGGTTTGAATAAGCATAGTCAATTCTTCAGTGCGCTTTTGCTTGACCTGCAATTCTTTCTTGACTTTCTTTATTGCTGCGGCTGCAAGTTCGGCATTGTGACGAATAAATTCTTCGCGGATAGCCTTTTCGTCGAGAACTATGCGTTTTGCCATCTCGCGTATATCTTCGAGCACTATTTCGGTTAATATTTTTGCCGATATATAATGCGAAAAGCAACAAAGTTTCCCGTATCGTATATTATAACCGCAATCAAAATAGAAGCGATGTTTTGTCGAGTTTTTTCTATGTGAAGTGCATAGTTTCATCTTACTCCCACAGTCTGAGCAAAACAAAAATCCCGAAAGCGGATGCGTAAAGCCTAATTTTGTCGTTCTGCCTATGGCAACAGATTTTTTTCGTTCTTGTGCTTTATCCCAAAGTTCTTGCGAAATAATAGGCTCGTGGTTGTTATATACGATCTCCCACTCGCTTTCGTCTTTCTTGTATCGTTTATGATTTTTGTAGGAAACGGTAGAACAGCACAGTTGCGGAAGATGTCCTAAATATATTATCTTCTGTAACATTTCCCGTATTGTTGCCGGAGACCAAAATCCCATTATGTTTTTATTTGGCTTTAACCCCTTTTGATAATAGGCATAGACGGCAGGAGATGGGGTTCCTTCTTTAGTCAAAATTTCGCATATCTTTCTCGGAGTTATTCCCGAAGCGTACATCTCAAAGATTCGTCTAACGACAGCGGCGGCTTCTTCGTCAATAACAGGAGTACGTTTTTTATCCGTCCCCATTTTATATCCATAAGCCGCTTTTTTGGCAATGTAAACGCCTTCTTTGGCTTTTTCTCGTCTGATGGCACGAATTTTCTTGCTTGTATTTGCTGCGTGCCATTCGTTGAAAACGTTCATAATCGGAAGCATTTCCATTGAACCGCTGTTTCTGTTTTCCGTGTCAACGTTATCTTGTATGGCAATAAATCTAATTCCGAAAGAAGGAAATACATAATCGATATATTGGCCGACTTCTATGTAGTTTCTTCCGAAACGGGATAGGTCTTTTACGATAATTGTGTTTATAACGCCCGTCTTCGCGTCGTCTAACAGTCGTTGCACTTCGGGGCGTTGAAAAGTCGTTCCCGAAATACCGTCATCGATATACTCGTCGTGGATTTCAAAGCCGTGTTCTTCGGCATATTTGCGAAGTATAGTTCTTTGGTTATCGATAGAAGCCGACTCGCCTTGGCGTTCGTCCTCTTGGGAAAGTCTGAAATACAATCCTGCGATATACTTTTTCTGTTTCATACCGTTCATCTCCTGTTTTTGTAATAGTTGTCCGACGCAAATTTTTTCATAGCGGTTTCAAAATCTTGCCCGCCTTTGAATACTCCACGAACAAAATACGTTTTGCCGCCGATAATTTTGCGTTTGCCGATAGCGGGCGAAAACACATAGCAGTTTTCCGCACAGTTTTCGACTTCGCTTACGATTTCTTGACGATTGATTGATTTTTCCATACTGATTTAACTCCTTTAACTTTTTTTGTCTTTCGACGGAAACCGAACAGTCCGAGAACGGCGAAGCCGTCAAGGAAAAAGAAAAAAATATTGGATGCTGTCTGTTTCTTAAAAGTTTTCACAATAATTTTTTCCCTTTACGGCTGCGACGGACCTCGGATAGGCTTTCCGCGAGAAAGAAAAAACGTCTTGTTTCTTCCTTGTCCACAAGATTACAAGCCAAAGTCGCAAGTTTTTTGCGAGTTCGACTGAAATTTTACGAAAAATGAAAAAATTATTCAAAGTCGCAAGAAAGTTGCGAGTTTGACCGCTATCCTTTGGGCAAAAAGGAGAAACGGCTATAAAAAAGCAATATAAGATAACAACAATCGGCACGCCAACCATTGAAAAGATGTCAATGGCTGAACAAAAATCGTTTTACAGCACTCTGCTGTCTTTGATGACGGAATACTTTTGCAATAACGCCGAAGCAAAAAGCACAAACGCTCCCGACTGTTCCGAAAATGCAAACGACATAAACTCGGGGTAAAATGAAAGTCCACGCACGGCGGAGAAAAAGGCGAAAGATCGCCAAGCGGGTTAGCGGCGACTTCGCCTTCCGCCCGTGCTTTCATTGTCCGATTTAGGTTTGTTTGTTCGGACAGAGGCGTGGCTTGTCTTCGGCGAGGCGCAGCCGAGCCGACTTGTATCAAGACAAGCCACGCCTAATTGCCAACGTCGCAAAAACCTTGCGAGTTTGAAGGTTTGGAAACACTTTTTAGAACAAGGTAATACAAACAGTAAATCAGGAATTATCTTTGAATAACGGCAATTAAATTGGACTAAAAGGACCAAAAACATTGAAAAAACAAAAGAAAAATGGTATAATACAAACAATCCGACGATGAAAGGAGCAATTGCATGCAAAACAAAATCAAGGTTTTTGAAAACAAGCAAGTCCGCACGGCGTGGAACGCCGACGAAGAAGAATGGTATTTCTCCGTCGTAGATGTCGTGGGAGTGCTTACGGACAGCGAAAATCCAAACAATTACTGGAAAGTCTTGAAAAATCGCCTGAAAAAAGAGGGCGCCGAGTTGGTTACAAATTGTAACCGACTGAAAATGCAGTCGTCCGACGGCAAATACTACAACACCGACGTCCTCGACACCAAAGGCGTTCTGCGCCTCGTCCAGTCAATACCGAGCAAGAAAGCGGAGCCGTTCAAAATGTGGTTGGCGCAAGCGGGAAGCGAGAGGCTTGACGAAATAGCCGATCCGGAAAAGGCAATTTTGAGAGGAGCGGAGTTCTACCGCGCCAAAGGATATACCGAGGGCTGGATAAATCAGCGTTTGCAGACCATAGAAATGCGCAAAAAACTGACCGACGAATGGAAAGAGCGCGGAGTAAAAGAGGGCGTAGAATACGCGATCCTCACCGATGAAATGACGAAAGCGTGGAGCGGAATGTCGGTGAAAGAGTATAAGGAACTCAAAGGACTGAAAAAAGAAAATCTGCGCGACAATATGACGGATATCGAACTCGTCCTGAATATGCTTGCCGAAGTCACGACAACAACTCTTTCAAAAAAAGAACAACCGGAAACGTTTGCCGAAAACCGTTCCGTAGCAAAACGCGGAGGTAAATTTGCAGGCGATACCCGTAAACGATTTGAAGAAGAAATCGGCGGGAAAGTAATCTCGCCGCTCAACGCAAGCGACAAGCCCGCGCTCGAAACAAAGAAAGATAACGACGAAAATAAAGACTGAATATAACAACGCCGAGGAGCCGCACGAAAAAGTGCGGTTTCTTTTCGTTACGACAAAGTTACGCATTTTTGACGACTTACTGCTTAAGATAGGAAAATATAACGATAAGTATGGTTGTTTTCAAATAATAATTATCCCGACAAACCCTTGCTTACAATAAAAAAACCGTAAAATAAATGTTCACCTATCTACGCAATAGGTGAACAAAAAGAGGCTCAAAACGCCTCTTAATGTGAAATCTGTGTGAATTTTGCAGGAATTTTCACCAAATCTTAACCGAAATCGCTAAAATGAACTTAGATTTGTTCACCTATTGCGTAGATAGATGTACAAAAATAAATGGCAAAATTCAAAAATTTCACAATTGGATATTATGTATCCGACACCGACCGAGGTCGCAACGAATTACTTATATATAGGAGATATTATATGAAAAAGACAACCTTATTTACAACGTTAGCCCTAGTGGTCATAGTGGCTATCGCCCTTTCTACGGCAACCTTTGCATGGTATGCCAGTACCTCGCTTGTCTCGACCGAAAAAATGGACGTACAGGCACTGACTGCAGGCGCTGATATAGAGATAACTCAGCAGCCGACTGTCAACGGACAAAAATTAAAAAACGCTATTATCGGGAAAGACGACGCCACTTATAACGCTATTGCTACCGGCGATTTCAAGAATTGGGACGGTTCTGCACAAGGTACGAATGAAGAACAATTTAAGACCACTTTCAAAATTCAAAATAAATCCGTTACTAATAAAGTTACCGTTACCATTACGGCGACCGTGTCAGATGTAAAATTAGCAGATGGGACATCAGATAATAGTGTAACTAAAATAATGGTTGCAGTAAAGAAATCTACGGATACTAATTATACTTTACTGACAACAGGCGCAACGAAAGGTACTACGAGAGACGCAAGCACTCAAATTACTTTAGGTGCATCCGATACATTTACCGTAGATATTGATAAACAAGGCGGATCAAACAATGAAGTAACTATTGATGTAATAATTTGGATTGACGGCGTTTCACAGACAAATAGTCAAGCCGGTGCTACCGCTAAAGTTCAATTAAATTGTAACGGTCAAGAAGCTTCTGGCGGTTGATTAATTACTACGCATTATTTATATCTCTTCCCCGATAGAGTCCAATCGGGGGCAAGGAGCCGTGAGAAAAACACGGCTCTTTGTATAATCTTTTATCGTTTGTGAAATTTTTATTAAAGGTAGGTCGGGATATTGACTTTTACGAAATTCTATGATATACTA